>JBIIHY010000394.1:0-2869 GCA_044235305.1 Bdellovibrionota bacterium | reverse complement strand
CCTTTCCTGTTTTTCCAGTCACCTAACATCTTGGTATTTTTGGGGAGAGGTTCTAGTTATGATTCGTTATGCCACCTGTATCGTCGCAGCGGTAGTAATCCCGCTAACAGGCGCTCTCGCGCAACCGGCTTCACTAGCTGCATTGAAGGCAGACTTAGCGGCTGGTAGGGCTGAAACTTTAAATAGGACCACGGACTGGTTCACAAAACCCAGTCAGCAGGCGTACGTTGGGGTTGAAAGGCAGCTACCGAAAGGAAAACTGCACCTCACTGGATTGTTCTGCTACCTTCGCGGGCCAAAACCAGCGGCAGCAGGTACTGTTACTGTTAAAGGCCCATTCAAAGCGGAAAAGTTCAGTCAAACAACCATCCCTGCGGGGCCGATGAGGGTTGCACATGACCGTTATTATTCTCCTGGGTATGGCGATCGTCCGGGGTTTGAATCTCAGATAGTTAATCACTCGTTCTCTGAGCCTATGTACTATGATAATTCCAGTGGCAAGGAGGAGATAGATTTTGGTTTCTCTCCAAGTCTTTACCAGCAAAATGCAGAGTTAAATTGCACCTACTCTGTTGTGAGGTACCTTGATAGTAATCCGCCCACAACAAATCCGGCTGTTGGCAATTCCCCTTTAAGGACGATAAACCTTAAGGTGAAGCGCTACGACAATACAGATGATTTAAGCAGCGGTCAGACAGATCTACCTGCTGGTCAGTACTTCATTAGAAATGTTTTTTGTAGGGGTTCGGGAAGTCGCAGTGGAAGCGCTTGGCTTTGGGCGGGCGACGAGGGGGTAGGATATATTGATTTGGGAAGGCTGGCCTTGGGAGCCGATCGTAGCATTCAACTTGGCCAAAACATCTCTGGGTTGTTCTTTGTGAGAAGTCAGGGTGGTCGAAAGCCTACTTCCCTTGGAATCGCACTACCCGGAGCCGTGACCAACGGTGAGTGTTCTGTTTCGCTTGAACAGTACACCGCGAAGTAGCGGCATCGATTAGCTTGATAGAGCGCTCCCGCGTCGTCAACTGATGATGCGGGAGCGTGTTTTTATGGAGAGCACGGGTGAGTGTGTTAGCGGTTTCACTCCCCAACTGCTCCCAGCCTCTGCTCAAGGCTAGAGATCCGGGTGACTTGCTGGAGCTCTCTATAAAATGGGAAAAAGGCATCCTTATAGTGCCGTGTAACGGTTACTACATCGAGAGAGGCGATGTTCTTACCGAATCTGTCCTTTAAATTTTCAAGAACTGCGGAGATACTTGCAAGGTTCTCTCCTAGGATGCCGATCTTGTAATCCCAGTCACCAACGCAACGGTGGCAGCAGAAAAGATGCGGCTCTATGCGACAGAACTTCATCAGTTCTTCGCGGAAGGCGCTATCGCCATGCGCTATCGATAGCATCACATTGTAGCTTGCTGGGGCGAAGCGGTCTCTATCAAGGAAGTGAACATCTCCGAGCAGAATGCCTTGTTCCTGAAGGCGGGCTTTGCGGTAATTAAGAGTCGATAGGGCAATTCCTAACTTCTTTGCCATCCCAGCTAGAGGCACCTCGCCGTTAAAGCACAGGTAGTACATCAGCGTGCTGTCGATGTGATCCAGCTCAACTCTTTCTGCACTCTCTTCAAATGTAAAAATAGGTATTGGGGTGGGGGTGGTGCTGATAAACTTCGGGCCAAAGTAGTTGTGGCACAACTCAGTTCCAAGCTTCTTTTTCTCAAAGACAGTTCCAAACTCATCGTTTAGTTGATCTATAAAGGTAGTAAATTCTCGCAGCGTTCGGGCTAAGAAGGTCAGCTCATACGAGAGTTCGCCCGTTATGCCCCCGAGCCACGACACCTGAGGATGGCGGATGATCCGGTCAAGAATTGCAGCCTTCTTTTTTGGTTCGCGCGCAGCGAGCGAGAAATGGAGATTGTGCGGTGTGTAGCCCAGTTTGTAGAAGTTGCACATTATTGAGCGCGAGATGACCTTGTGCTCAAGCAACTGGTCGAGGCACCTCCTAACAACATGCAGTTTATATCCCAGGCGATCGCTTATCTCTTGCATCGAACACGCTGCGTTGTGCGTGGTGTAACGGATAATGTCTCGGTGGGCCTGAGTCAGCTTCATACCGGGTAACTATGCAAGCTTTTCCGGCGCTGGTCTACTTATTCGGAGCGACCATCCAGTTAAGCCCCCCACCGGCCCTGAATTCCTCGGTTGGGGTTTCAAATAACTGGTCGGGTTTGCGTGATATATTGTACCGAGAAAGGAACGGCTCGCTCGTAGCAGTCAGATCTATGACGCGATTGCCATCTTCATCAACGGCGACGAGAGCGTTCAATTTTTTATGGAGCTTGCAAACGGCCTCGTTAGTTGGGCAGACCTGAGTGCGTGAACGCTCTGGGCTCTCAGGGTTAAGACAACCCAAATACCATGACTCCGTGAGTTGCTGCGCCTCCCGAAGAGGAGTGGCGATGGCTTGAGCGAACCCTGGGAGTGAATGGTGCGGCTCGTGAGCACCGGAGAGATGAACAAGTCTCTCGTATAGTGCGTGCATTGTCTCCCTCTTTGGGCCTGAATCTTTCATCTCTGTTAGTAGGTTGGAGCAGAGTGTTATGGCAGCGTTGATTCCCTGCTCTAAGTTATAAACCCATGTCCTCTGGCAGGCTGGGTTGGTAGGTGCGCCTTGGTTGTTCTTGAAAGCGTCGTCGTAAAAGAACGGGGTTGTGCGATTTGCAGTTGTCTGAGCAGACATACAAACACCTGTACTTGAAAGTAAATGTTAGTGCGCCTCTGCAGACCGATATGCTCGAGAAAAGTGAGCGTCAGTAGAGGGGTGGCTCATGGCCGTGCTGATAAGTGCCTTCAGTTTAACACTAGGAACAGGCTT
>JBIIHY010000393.1:0-2870 GCA_044235305.1 Bdellovibrionota bacterium | reverse complement strand
AATAAGTTTGGCTACCAGCGGTGGCGGAGAAAGGGAGCTCAAAAGAAAGAGAGTTTCGTTCGAGTAGATGGCGGTGCTGTAACCTTTGTAGAGATAGTTGTCAGAGATGGCGTAACGATCCGCGCCCCACTCTCAGCGATGAAGGAAGTGCTGGAGGCTCTCGATGCTGCCTGATCCTAAGACATCTGCCGCTGCCGTGTACGTCTACACCGGAGTCCTCGATATGCGGGTCGGGTTCGACCGACTCGCCGCCCGAATTCAAGAGGAGTATCACCGCAGCGCCATACAGGGAGGGTGGTACGTGTTCTTTAGCCGCACTCGAGATAGGGTGAGGATCTTCTACTGGGACCGGGACGGGTACGCCATGTGGACGAAGCGGTTAGAGGCTGGGAGCTACAAGATTGAGAAACGCGACGGATACGAGGAGCTGACAGCGGTAGATCTCGCATCGATTCTTGAAGGAACTGAACTTTCTCGGATAAAAGTGAGAAAAAGTGCAGAAAACAGCTTGTATTCGTGATCGGTGTTAGATACACACAGTAGTGTGACACACGAGAGCTACTCACAACTACGCGCTGAGCCAGACAAGCTAATTCAGATGGTAGTTGAAAGAGATCGTGAGATAGCCAAGCTCCAAAACATCATCCGCCTCGCGAACAAACGCACCTACGGACCCAAGACTGAGAAGCTATCCTCAGAGCAGCTTGCGTTGTCGTTTGAGCTTCCTGCTATACAGGTGGAACTCCCCCTGAAAGAAGAAGTAGTCGTTGAGAAACATACCCGTATGGTACGCCGTGGCAGAAAAGAGCTCCCTGATAACCTTCCCCGAGAGGAGGTTGTTTATCTTCCTGAGGAGACACACTGCTCGTGCTGTAACGCTGAGTTGGTGCAGATCGGAGAGCACCGAACCCAGGAGCTTGAGAAGGTGCCAGCACAGCTTAAGGTGATTGAGCACGTACGACCCAAGATGGCGTGCTCAAAATGCAAAGGGGCTAAGGTACTTGTAGCCCCACTTCCTGCAGGGGTTCTTCCGATCGAAGGCGCACGTCCTGGACCGGGACTCTTAGCTGACATCGCGGTGTCAAAGTATGTAGATGCCATCCCGCTTCACCGGCAAGAGCAGATGTTTGCTCGTATCGGCATTGAGCTTTCTAGGAAGCGGATGTGTGACTGGATAGAGGGGATAGTAGAGCTTTTGATGCCGTTATATGGGGCGTTAAAGAGGGAGATCCTGAAACATCCCTATATTCAGGCTGATGAAACTACGCTCAAAGTTCAAGATGGCGCAAAGCCGAATGTGTGCCATACGGGGTATCTGTGGGGTATTCACGGTCCCCCCAACCTTATCTGGTACCACTATGCTGAAGGGCGCGCGGGAGATGTGCCTAAGGAATTACTAGCTGGCTACCAGGGAGTAGCTCAGACTGACGCCTACGCTGGGTACAATGAGGTATTTGTGCCTGAAGGGTGTCGGCGACTTGCATGCTTGGCGCATGTTCGGAGGAAGTTTATTGAGGCTCAAGCTTCAGCTGGGTCTGAGTGCTCGCGAATCTTAAAAATTATCTCTGAAGTGTACCGCGCAGAAGCGAATGCAAAGACTCATGAGGCTCGTTTTGCCGTACGCCAAGCTCGTACGCGACCTCTTCTTAAGGAGCTCTTTGTGTTCTTGAAAGCCTGCATGCTGAAAACACTTCCGAAGAGTCAGTTTGCTCAGGCGCTCTCGTACGCTATTAAGCAAGAGGTAGAGGTCATGCGCATCATGGAGAGCGGCACCTACGAGCTCGACAACAACCCGATTGAGCGGCAGATGAAGTATATAGCTATCGGTCGCAAGAACTACTACTTTGCTGGCTCGCATGAGGGGGCGCGTCGTGCTGCCGTGCTGTACTCGCTCCTTGGCACCTGTCGCCTTAACAAGGTTAATCCCTGGGAGTGGCTCTCCGATGTGCTGGTCAGGGTCAACGTCGCTTCAGACGATACTGCCGTTAGCCTCTTGCCGATGAATTGGAAGAGGAAAGTAGCTACGTAGCCGATACAAACTTTTTTGCGAAGCTAAACCTTCGCGGTCCGGTGAGCCGCAAATGCTGGTGACCATACGGCACTACGGCAGGGATACCTGTCGGGGGGAGGACGGACACAGGTGAGCATAAGGCACTACCACAGGGATACCTGTCGGCGGGAGGACGGACACAAATCGAATACCATCCCTCCTATGACCATAAAAAGAGACGCGGCATGGGCTCGTGAATAGCTTTGAGAAACACCAAGAAAGAAATTATTTGTCATGAATGGCGCCACCGTGAAGGCGACACCCAAAAATAAATAGAGAATTGAAAGTTCTGTCATCAAAACCTTTTTGCCTTGCTAGTGTAGAGTCTTTCCGTCTTGTAAGGAAGCGTTAGAATCACTACACTAGCACGGATACGCTAGCCGAGGAGAGCTATGGAGTCCTCTAACGAGATTTTTAGTTTTCATTTAATCAAGCTGCCTTTAACAAAAGTTCCCTTCTTTTTACTTAGACCACACAGTAAAGTTTCTGGCCTTCTCCATTCAGAATCTTTGTTGACCATGAACTTAGGCTCGTCAATTGTGCTTTCATCAAGATACAATTGTAACCTCGCTGCGTATTTTGCTTGGTGGAAAGAGGAACATTTTCTAGATCAATTTTTAGAATCTCCTGCCCAGAATTCTTTTGCTCACGGATGGCACGTGAGGATGAAGCTCTATCGAAGATGGGGACAGGTCTCTGAATTAAAAAACACACTTGTGAACCCTGAATTAGCAAACCCCAATCAATCAGTAGTTGCAGTTACGCTCGCAAGACTTAATCTTCTACAAACGGCTCGATTTATTAAGTGGGGTATGCCCGT
>JBIIHY010000090.1:0-9560 GCA_044235305.1 Bdellovibrionota bacterium | reverse complement strand
GCGATAGTTACCGTCTTGGTCTCATCGCGCACGGTACCGCCCTTAGCGATATCCTTGTACGACTTAACAGTCGCCAAACCCTTCGCT
Source organism: Bdellovibrionota bacterium (assembly GCA_044235305.1). Taxonomy (GTDB): domain Bacteria; phylum Bdellovibrionota_C; class UBA2361; order UBA2361; family OMII01; genus OMII01. The sequence continues at coordinate 9,473 of JBIIHY010000090.1, read as the reverse complement.
GCCTGCACCGACACGAGCGCTGCAGTTGTAGTGGTCTTACCATGGTCTACGTGACCGATGGTGCCCACGTTTACATGTGCTTTAGTTCTTTCAAATTTCTTAGTTGACATGCCTTTCTCCGGTTTTAATTAGTTAAAACACCATTAAAAACATCACTTTTTCGCTATGCTCTCCGCAACGTGAGTCGGTACGGGTGCATAGTGATGGTACTCCATAGTGAAGGTTGCTCGCCCTTGCGAGTTAGATCGCAGATCTGTCGAATATCCGAACATCTCAGCGAGCGGAACCTCGCACTTGACTGTCTGCGCACCTGCTCTTGGCTCCATGCCAAGGATACGTGCTCGACGTCTGTTAAGGTCCCCAACGATATTGCTGATGAAATCATCTGGGCAGACTACTTCCACTGCCATTACTGGCTCAAGCAACTGGATCTTCGCCTTCTGACATGCGTCCTTCACACACATGGAGCCCGCAATCTTGAACGCGATTTCACTTGAGTCAACTTCGTGGAAGCTACCGTAATAGAGCGTAACCTTGAGGTCGATCAGCGGGAAACCTGCCAAGATACCCCCTTCGAGGGCCTCAACAATTCCCTTCTCAACCGCAGGGACGTACTCTTTCGGGATAATTCCTCCCTTAATTTCATCAACAAACTCGAATCCTTTGCCTGGCTCCATCGGCTCAACTCGGAGAAGAACGTGTCCGAACTGTCCACGACCTCCGGTCTGCTTAGCGTACTTACACTCAGCTTCAGCCTTGTTCACGATAGTCTCACGGTAGGCCACCTGAGGCTTACCAACCGTAGTATCGACGCCGAACTCTCTAAAGAGACGTTGCTTAATAATATCGAGGTGGAGCTCACCCATTCCGGCGATAAGGGTCTGTCCAGACTCTTTATCGACGCTCAATCGCAGAGAAGGATCTTCTTTCGCGAGCTTCATCAGCGAAAGCCCCATCTTCTCTTCATCTGCCTTAGTCTTAGGCTCGATAGCGATGCTGATTACCGGCTCTGGAGCGTGAATGCTCTCAAGCACGATCGGATTATCAATATCGCAGAGAGTATCACCTGTGATGGTCTCCTTAAGACCAACCGCTGCACCGATATCTCCAGCCGAAACTTCCTTAACCTCTTCACGCTTCTCAGCGTGCATACGTACCACACGACCGATACGCTCTTTCTTTCCACGAGTGGAGTTAAGAACTGCCGATCCTGCCGATACAGTGCCCGAGTATACTCGGAAGAACGTCAGGATACCCACGTATGGATCGGTGATGATCTTGAACGCCAGAGCGCACATTGGAGAATCTGGGTCGGTTGAGCGCTCAATCTCAACAACTTCCTTCTTATCAGGATCAGTTCCCTTTACTGGAGGAAGATCAAGAGGGCTAGGAAGATAATCAACTACTGCATCGAGAAGTGGCTGAACGCCCTTATTCTTAAATGCGCTTCCGCAGATTACTGGGAAGATCTCCATCTTCAAGGTACCAGTGCGGATACCAGCCTTTACTTCTGCCTCTGAGAGCTCCTCACCTGCGAGATACTTCTCCATCAAAGCATCATCTACCTCAGCGATGCTCTCAATTAGGAACTCACGTGCAGCAGTTGCATCATCAACGAGCTCTGCTGGGATATCAGTTACCTCAAACTTAGCGCCCTTGGTCTCGTCCTTGTAAAGAATAGCCTTCATCAAAACGAGGTCTACAACTCCGAGGAACTCGCTCTCTGCTCCGATTGGAATCTGAATAGGAACAGCACGTGCGCCGAGCTTCTCGCGAATGGATGCAACAGCGCCGGCAAAATCGGATCCGATACGATCCATCTTGTTGATGAAACAGCACCGTGGAACACGGAATTTGTTAGCTTGTCGCCATACAGTCTCTGACTGAGGCTCTACTCCGCTTACCGCATCGAAAACGGCAACAGCTCCATCAAGTACGCGCAAGCTTCGCTCAACTTCGATGGTGAAGTCTACGTGGCCTGGAGTATCGATAACGTTGATCTGGTGCTCTGGGCGATCTCCGTGGGACCCCTTCCAGCTACAGGTTGTAGCCGCAGAGGTAATAGTGATACCACGCTCCTGCTCGAGCTCCATGTAATCCATGGTCGCAGCACCTTCGTGTACTTCACCGATCTTGTGAGTCATTCCGGTGTAGTAAAGCACACGCTCGGTGGTAGTCGTCTTACCAGCATCGATGTGCGCCATGATGCCGATGTTACGTACTAATTTCAGATCCTTCTTGGCCACTGTATAATCTCCGTCTAGTTCCTTATGCTATCTCGCCTACCACTTAAAGTGAGCGAATGCCTTGTTGGCTTCTGCCATGCGGTGAGTATCCTCACGCTTCTTAACTGCTGCACCGCGATTCTGCGTTGCATCGATTAATTCATTTGCAAGACGATCAGAGAGGCTGCGCTCTCCACGTCCCTCAGCAGCTTCCTTAAGCCACCGTAAAGCGAGCGACTGCGCACGCTCAGCACGAACCTCTGTCGGAACCTGATATGTAGCTCCTCCAACACGTCGCGAGCGAACCTCAACAACTGGCTTGATGTTGCCAAGAGCCTTATGAAACACCTCAACAGCATCGCTACCAGTCTTCTTTGCGATCTGATCGAGAGCACCGTAAAGAGCGCGCTCTGCAACACCCTTCTTACCGCTGTCCATGATCACATTGATCGCCTTTCCTACAACTACATCCCCGAATCGAGGATCAGCAGCTACCGGTCTCTTAAAATCGCGCTTCTTACGTGACATTCTTCCCTCTCAACCAAAACTCTTAGCTCAACTTAATTAGCTACCCGTGGAAATCTTCTCTACTGCTTACTTAGGCCGCTTTGCGCCGTACTTAGATCGGCTCTGCTTTCTATCTTGAACGCCATGAGCCTCAAGCTTTCCGCGAACGATGTGGTATCGAACTCCTGGCAAGTCCTTCACACGGCCGCCACGAATAAGAACTACTGAGTGCTCTTGCAGGTTATGACCAACGCCTGGAATGTAGCTTGTAACCTCCATTCCAGTTGTTAAACGAACGCGAGCCACCTTACGGAGAGCTGAGTTTGGCTTCTTAGGAGTCTGTGTGTACACACGAGTGCACACTCCACGACGCTGAGGACATCGAACTAGAGCAGGAGACTTGCTCTTAGCTGTTTTGCTGCGACGACGATTTCGAACTAACTGATTAATTGTTGGCATTTTTGCCTAGCCTCTTCCTTCTTGCGCGAAACACATCGGGTAGTTCATTCTTTCAGAAAAGCACCCGCTTCTCTAACGACCCTCTTGGTAAGCTCTACCTTGCGAGCTGAACTACCCTCCAAGAGGTGCCGTGATTAACACATTCCGCAAACAAATCAAAGCCCAGGCCCCAGAAGAGCCCGCACTCGACCGACGTTGCGGTGCCAATTATTGGCTGCGTAGCAGCCTTCGACGCTTACCCCCACCTCCTAACTACTGAGTCGCGGGCGCTTCGAACGCGGTCAGAAACCGCATCACAAATGGCTATCTGTGTAACTCCCGGGCAGAATGGTTTAGTGAACGAAGGCTAACCTGGTTACGGTCTCACCGCTTTCCGCTCAACTCTTTTGCTTGGGACCCCTTTAAGAACCCCTCACAGTACCCTCTGACAACTCGTTTGCTCGCAAGATGTTACCGCCCGGGAAGCGGCAGTGCATCTTCTGCTTGAGTTATTAAGCAGTTAATTCAACGTCTTACTCAAAAAATTGAGAATCTGATGAAAATGCAAACATTTGTTGCTCGCGAGGAGTATCATGCGCCCAGAAGTGAGTCAAGGTCGGGGCCGATTAAAAACACAGACTTAGGCCGGTTTATCAGTACTTTCGGTCCCAGTATCCACAGTCAGCAATCCGTTGCCGGGCGCAACACGAGCGATTAACGCCCGCTAGACTAGGCTCAAAGGGCAGCAACGGCCGCTTCCCTTCTTGGGGCAAGCCGCCGAAATACCCGGACAAAGTCTTCCAATTAACAGCCTGGGGGCCAGACGTCGCACATTATCCCATAGCCTAGCCAGAAAGTAGCAGTCAGCTCACAGTCTATGTAACCCCCGAGTTGTTTTATGAAATCTCACTCACTACCCCCGTTACTTGAGCCCCACACCTCAAAGCTACGCTTTCAAGGTCTCCCTGCCTGCCACCTACAAAGCACAGAGGTCGACGATAATTTTATCAATCTTAGGTTCAGTCACGACTATAATACCGCTCGAGAGAGGTTTCTCAGTCTCAGTCGATGTGCAGGAGCCACTATCACCTCACACACGCTGAGCGAGCGGGGACCAATGGGCGAAGAGCTCGCAATCGATTTCGCCGAGGTCGGTTCGACCCGTACAGCCAAGAGTGTGGTTGTAGTTATCTCAGGTGTTCACGGCAGCGAAGGACGGGTTGGGTCTGCGATACAACTGGACATACTAGCCGCTCAACCAATACTGCCCCCAGACTCAGCTCTTATACTCGTGCATGCGCTTAACCCTTTTGGCATGACCTACGAGCGGCGCACTACAAAAGACAACGTCGATCTTAATAGAAACTTTACCACGCATTTCAATTCCGACCCGGTTGCCAACTGCGAAGCGTTACACCACTTGACGCCCACCACTCCACAGGAACTTGAAGATGCCGTGGAATTTCTTACATCGTTAGACGAGCCAACTCGTAGTAGGTACCTCCAAGTTTTATCACCAGGGCAATATACCAACCCGCAGGCACCTTTCTACGGAGGGAGCAAACGGGAGGAAAACAACCAAATCCTGTTGTCATTCCTTGAGTCGAGGCTCGCTGCTGCTCAACGAGTTCTTTTTGTCGATATTCACACCGGCCTTGGAAACAGCTCGGAAAACACTCTTTTCTCCTTGGGCCGTAACGACAGGATGCTAAGCGAAATCGCGGCTGCTCTTTCGCCACGATTTGAAATCCGTCAACCAGAGAAAACCATCCCTTACTTCTCTAAAGTGCACGGCAGCATAGCAGGCGGATTAGCGGCTATCTTTTCCGACAACGGAGCAGCTAGCCTGGTGCATGAAATAGGAACCTACCCAGACGCCCTGCTCCCCGTCCTTTGCCTTGAGAATTTCTGCGCGAATTACCCGCACCCTACGCTGACGCAGACCGCCTTTAATTTAAGTCGCGAGTTCTTCTGTCCATCAAGCAACGAATGGCGCCGTGCGGCTCTACAACACGGCACAGAAGTTCTCACAAGAGCAGCGGGTGTGACGCTGGCTGCACCCGACGGAGCTAAAATCATGGTGCAGTCAACGGCTATCAGCGGCGTGCCTTAGTGGCACTTGGCGGAGCCATCGGATGCGTATGGAACACCTACTTGTGAGTAACGCGCTACCCATATTCTGAGCCCCGCACTACTTCTGCGCATGTAGCGACTTATCACTTTTGTGCGAGGCGTATGATCTCAGCACTCATTCTGAGGGTTGAGGCGTTCCGCTTGAGTCTTACCCTCGGCCTGAGCTCGGGTCGAGGGCTGGCCTTCGTTTCTCAAGTCCCCGTTATTGCACGTCTCTTCCTTGAAATTCACCGATGCCCCCGGGGCTTGTCGTCTCTCCTTCGAGCGAGTACTCGACGCTATTTTTTCACGGTCCTCAGAATCGATCGTAACACAGCTAAACACGCTATGCTTCTTTAGCTGGTCCTACGGATTATACTGACGGGACTTGTGAGTATTTTGCCGTATCAAAATGGGCTGTAAGCTCAATGGGGTTCGTGTATCTTTGACACAAGTAGATTCCTTTTTTGAACCGAAAAAGCCCTATTATCGGCGCTCGCAGTAGCTGGCTTCATGCAAAATGCGGGTTAGTTGAGCTTTTAGTCAAAAAGTTAGGCATAGACTCATCAACTCGCGCAGCTCCAGTAAGATCTGCCTACGTTCTATCAGCTACTCTAAAAGCAGGAGCCATCCGATCTTGCTCACCCTTGCTCAATTTTAACGCCTTCGCTTCCTTCGGCCAGGCTTGAACCGCTTTCACCACCCTACCGATGATCGTTTTTGCCTGTTTCGCATTGAGTCGAAAAAAGGGCGAAACCTCTGATGCAAGCTCTAGCGACTGCGTATTGTCGGCTTCAGAGATATTGAGCAAGAGACCATTCCCCAGAGGATTTGGGTTCACATCGTACATCGGAGAGAGCGCCCATCCCATGGGAGTGAGAAGGAAGCCGTGGTTTCTCAGATGGTCGTCAACATTTGAAACACATACCGAGAAAACGATCCGTGCCCACAACTCGCGCAGATCTTTTGCCGGCTGTGCGCCACCATGAACGATAAGCTCTGCTAGTTCAAGGTAACTCGCACCATCTATCCCGCTATCCCCATCTTTTCGTTGAAGAAGGGTCATCGCGGACGCGAAATGGATCCTCTCTCGCCGAAGAGTCCGATCAAAGCGCTGGGTGAGAAATGTGTGGTGCGTAGAGGCTAATCTCCTAAGCTGCGCGGCAGCCATGTTCAGGCCTGCTTTTCTTCCGAGGATGTTCACCACATACTCCCACACACCGACATCATGCCTATCGCCTCTACTGGGAAACTTTGCGATCCATAAAGCTCCTTTGGAATCGATCACACTCGCCTTCGGTCTTGCCCCACCAAGGGACGCGCCAGGAGCCATCAGCATGGAGAGCCATCGCTTGTAGCTGGATTTTGCTTCCGCGCCACTCTTTTCAAGTTGCAAGCTTGCGTGCTGTAGCTCCCCCAGAGACGTCCACGGTGGTGTTGCATAGGCATGGTCGTCATCAAGAAAGGCCCCATCAGATTCGAGTCTAAATCGCAAGCCTCCCATGCGGTGCCCGTCGTAGACCCCGAGTAGGTAGTCAGACTCTCGAAGCGACACCACCCCCCTCCCCTGCTCCCTCGCTCGCTGAACCTCTCGACGGTCCATCAGAACCCGCCCCCACCGATCCGGACTAGAATCGAGAAAAAGATTGAAGTTACCTGAACCTTGGGGCGCGTACTGCACTCCAGCATACAAAGCAAGTGATGGGTCTAGGTTTTGCGCGTAAGGAGAACGCAGCCAAGCTGCCTCATACTCAAAAGAAAATATCTCCTGGCTTCTACCCGGCGCGGCGTAGAGTGTGCCAATGCGTAAGGGTTGTCTCATCCCCATCCAGTCGGCCCAGACCTCAATATGTTTCTGCTTCCCTTTAACCATCTACGTTTACTTTCGCTTGATTTTTGGCGCTCGTGCTCTTGTCATAAGCTCAGAGTCTTGCAATTTTCGCCCCAAAACATCATCCCTTCCCAATAACGCTAGGTCATCCTGCAGCCCCAACACGGCTAAGACATTTGCATATGCCCCCATCGTTACACTCCCATCACCGCGCTCGATGGAGCGCAGGGTCGGAAGAGAGATATCGGCCCGTTCGGCTACGAGCCGACTTGAAAATCGCCGCCGCAACCTCGCAAGCTTCAGGTTGCCTCCAATTTGACTCAGGTGGCGCTGTGTTGAGGGAAGAATAACCGGTGTACGTTTAGCCATAACAGACAATATATATACTATTATGATGCTTTATAGGAAGCTTTATTTTCACTTATAAATACAGCCCTAGCTTAGCGATGCGTCTGCAAGCGCAACATCCGCACCCCATCGCCATTCCCAAAAGCACATCCAGGCATGTCATCTCAGGGATTTACGTTCCTGTGTAGGGTTCTCCCATTGAAGAAGGTCGTTCCCCTCCAAGAACGGCTCGATGAGATAGGACGCACCTGTCCTCCGTAGCCCCAAAGGGCGAAGGTGGCTTGGCGGGTGGATAAAGAGCGTTCGGCAGAGGTAAAAAAGGGGGAGACAGCAGTTCCGCAGAAGCGCGCACAAACAAGGCATCGTTGTTAGGATTGTCGTTGTCGTTCCAGTTGTTGTTGTTGTCGCGAACACGCCGATCATCAACATCAAGCCCGCCTATTGCCCAAGCCCTTACGAAACCACCACCGTTTGAGCGCTTTTACGCGGTTCTCACCGTTGAATTTAATGCGGAGGGGTTGTGGTGTCGTTAGCTACGCTTTCTGGCCTTGGTACCATCCGATACCAACCAACAAGATCCCCTCTCCTGGGAAGGGTGGGTTTGCTGACCTTCCCTCGGCTTGGACAAGAATTGCTGCTCCCATCACAGTCCTGCACGCTCGTTGAATCTAAAAGAGGCGGCTACGCCGCCTCTCATCGGGACGCAACGACTCTGGCAGTTCCAGCGGATATTCTCCAACTGACGTTACTGTGGGAACAGCCCTTAGGTGCAAGGAAGCCTTAGCCGCCCTGTCATTACCCAAGGTAACTCGAAAGGTAGCAGACCAGCGGAATCGGCTAAAGTAAAAAATTTTTCGATCAAAGTACCAAGTATCAAGGATCCAACCCCTCCTTACGGAGGGGACCAAGAAACCAATGTTCAACGATCAAACTATTGTAATTCCGGGGAGAGGCCGCCAACAACACCAACACAAGCATCATAAGCGACGCCGCCGTCGAGCCAGCAGGAGCCGTCGCTGACGCCAGACGGATAAGACGCCGCAGAACCGGAAGAAGGGCCCCGTTTGGTTCTGGCAACCTTACCATCAAACACATCGCCTTTGTCACGCTTTGTGCCTATATCGCTTTGTTCGGCTGGGAACCCGTTCGCTAACCGAACCATCCCCGCAACTGCTCGAACCACGTCATTCGGTTGCTCAACGAGTCCAAGCTTAGATAAAAGGGCTTCCTGTGAGATACGCTCTTCGCCATCGAGACGAGTTGTCTGATTCCTGTGTCGGTTAGTAGAGTCATGTATCAGCGATGAACATGTAAATACCACGTTACCGGCTTCTTTGTAGTTCGGAAGATCGCCGTTCTGGGATAGGTAAACCTTGAAACCAGACAAGGGGAAGTTCTTCACGGTAGGAAATTTTGCGTTCATCTCCGCAACAAGAGCCTCAAGTGTTTTCTGCGTCTGCCCAGGCTTGACATCTTTTAGAGTTAACCGGAACTCATAGGCACTGTGGGTACCCAACCGAGCCTCTAGCGTTCCGTTAGTAAGTTCGACGAGCTGCTTAAATTCCTTAGCAAGTGCAGGAGCTGCGGGGAGAGCTGTGACCGCGGCTTCTAAGTTGCCCCTTGAGTACTGGGCGAGTGCGGCCGGGTCGTCGCCGACCTCTTGGAGCATCTTGGCAAAGAAATTAGCAATCTCTGGATTAGCCAATACTGCCGCTACTACTTCCCGCTGTTGTTTTGTTGCTCCAGGTACCATTTACCCCTCACCCTCTAACGCCTGAAAAAATCTCCGCGCGATCGCTTCCTTCTCTTCTGCCGTGTAATCATCGGTTGAAAGAAGGTAGGTGCCCCTACGTTAGATCTCCTCAATCAATGCTGCCTTTTCATGAGTGACTTCGTTTAGGGTGGTCCCCATTTAACGGACAGTCGGCTAGGAAGGATTTGAACTCTCATAACTTATGTTAATATGGGGGTATATGGAGAATAAGAGAGAGTCCAAAAGCATAACTCGCAAG
>JBIIHY010000089.1:0-9572 GCA_044235305.1 Bdellovibrionota bacterium | reverse complement strand
GAACTCCTTGTGCGATACTGCGGGAGCACACGCTGCAAGCAAAACGGAGACCGCAACGAAAAACCGAATCTGACTCACTGTTTCCCCGCTGTACTATCGCACCGCTTCACTATTTCACCACTTAGCGCCCAAAAAGATAAGCGCCCCTAGAACACACACAGCATACGTAACCTTATCGCCGAGCGCAAAGATAACCGGATCATCATGAATCAACCCCCGCCGAGCCAGCAACCAGATGCGACTGATCCAATACAGAAGAAGCGGACAGGCCAACCACACAACCGTAGGATGAGAATACAACACCGAAATTTCTCGACTACTCACGTACAGCGCCATCACCAAAGCTGAAATGTATCCACTCGCAGCACCGAAAGACGCTATTTGCTCACTATCCTCAACCGAGTATCCCCTACCAGAGGTACGCTGCCCACCCTGAGATTGCAGCAGCAGCAGCTCTGAGAAACGCTTAACACACGCAAGACTAAGAAAGAGAAACATAGAGAGACAGATGAGCCACTGCGAGACGACTATCCCTGTTGCAACCCCTCCCATAATTATTCGCACCGAATAAAGGATAGCAAGCAAAACTATATCCACTAGTGCAATTGCTTTCAGGCGATACGAATATGCAGTAGTCAGAAGCAGATATAGCAAGAGGATAATGCAGCTCTCACGATTTACAAGCGAGCATACAGAAAACGCAGAGAAAAATAACACCGGAATCGCCGCTATTCCTGTAAGTATTCCAACCTCACCTGATGCAAAGACACGCTTCTTCTTGCGCAGGTGCGCCCTATCCGACTCCAGATCGAGGAGGTCATTAAGCACGTACACACCTGATGCACAGAGCGACATCGCAACAGCCGCGTATACAGCGTTCGTCCATGCGTCGATATCTCCCAAATGGTGCGCAAGGACGAGAGGAAGAAATACGAGGATATTCTTGGCCCACTGGTGAACTCGTAGAGCTTTTGCAAGCACACCCAAGCCACCCTGAGCCGCAGGAGACAATACAAGCGCCGACGGAAACTCGCGTTTAACGGATGCAACAAACGAAGCTGATCGCGATACGCAGACCACCCTGCGCGCTCTACGCCAAACAGCCACATCAGCTCGCGAGTCGCCCAGGTACTCGTATTCGGCACCGGGAAAAGCTGCTTCAATGAGATGTGCCTTAGAAGGTCCCTTGCAGTTTACCTCTCCATTTGAAGCCACAACTCCTGATACGAAGGTAAGATGCGATGCCAGACGCTCAACAAGCACGCTATCTGATGCGGACGCAAGCACGACCTTCTGCCCCGCCGCTGCGGCGCTCTCAAGATAGGCAACAACCGCAGGATTAACTGGCAGCAGCCGCACGTCTAGCCCTGATGCTCGCTCAGCTAATTTTCGTTTTAAGGTAGCCCTTCCAAGCAGTAGCCAGAAGGGAATAAACAACAAAACAGCGAGATCGCGCTTCACAGCGAAAATGAGAGTCTCATACAGCAGGTCTGTTGCTAAAACCGTTCCGTCGACATCTGCGCACACTAGCCTCGACCGATCTGACTCCGCACTTATTGATCCGCCCATCGGTCCACTCATAGCTGCTCTGACTCACCTCTTGTTACTACTGCGCACCCAATACATAACCTCTGAGGCTTTTTGTCGCAATTATGAACCCCTTTGACCCCCCTGGCGATACTTGGTAGCCTCACCATTCTGGTGTTTGATTTTGACCCGGGTTATCACGTGAACGGATATTCATCGTGGGGAAGGTACCCCTCTTCGACGCCAGCAAGGGTCTACACTCCGACAGCTCCTGAATACTCTCTGGGAGATTGTTCTGCGCCACGCGCACTCCTACTGCCACGAGGACTGGGCCGTAGCTACGGGGACAGCTGCCTCAACAACAACCACACTCTGCTCGATACCCGCACGATGACAGAAGTGATGAACTTCGATGAGCAGAGTGGTGTATTACGAGCTGAATCCGGTCTGAGTCTCGCTAGTATCCTTGAACTGACCGTTCCCAAAGGATGGTTTCTCCCGGTATCGCCAGGGACCAAATTCGTAACTCTCGGCGGTGCGGTGGCGAACGACATCCATGGCAAAAATCACCATCGTCACGGCACGTTTGGTTGCCACGTGCGTCGGTTTGCGCTTAAACGCTCGGACGGTAGCCTCATCGAGTGCTCCCCTGAACACAACTGCGAGCTCTTTAAGGCAACCATTGCTGGCCTTGGGCTGACTGGCCTTATCATTTGGGTAGAGATCCAGTTGATTCCTATCCCGTCCCCGTTTGTTAACATCCGCTACACTCGCTTCCGCAACCTAGACGAGTTCTTTTATGTCTCCAATTCGGAAGAGCAAAAATTCGAGTATACTGTGGCCTGGGTGGACTGCACTTCTGAGGGTAGAAAGCTCGGGCGCGGCATCTTCATGGCTGGAAGTTTTACCGAAGCCACGAGACGTCCCTCGGCATCGACTATGTCAGTCTCTTTTCCGTGGGATGCTCCGCACTGGCTCCTAAACTCGTACTCCATACGGGCATTTAATGAGCTGTACTATAACCAGCAGCTAACCCGAGTAAGGGAGAGTGTAAAACACTATGAGCCTTTCTTTTATCCCCTCGATCGCATCCTGCACTGGAATCGAATGTACGGCAAACGCGGCTTCTTTCAGTACCAGGTAGTAGTACCAGTGACAGATGGCGGTAGAGCTATCAAAGAGATCTTTGCCCGGGTTGCACACTCGAAAAAGGCTTCTTTCCTTGCTGTGCTTAAGAGTTTTGGTTCACTGCCCTCTCCCGGTATGCTGTCGTTTCCACGACCCGGCATAACTCTTGTGCTTGATTTTCCGAACCATGGCGATAGCACCCTACAACTGCTCAACGACCTTGATGGGGTGGTTCAGACTGCAGGAGGAGCGCTTAATCCATCAAAAGATGCCAGGATGCCCCCTGAACTTTTCTCCTTGTCATACCCGCGGGTGGCTGAATTTGAGAAATATATCGACCCGCAGTTTTCATCGTCTTTCTGGAGAAGAGTAAGAGGTAGTGGAGTATGAAGAACATCATAATAATCGGGGCCACATCGGCCATCGCCCAGGCAGCAGCTCGCATATACGCTAGCCGCGGGGACAAGTTGTACCTTATCGGCCGCAACGAGGCCAAACTAACAACACTTGCCGCCGAGCTTCGGACTCAAGGAGCCGCTGCCGTGGAAACTCGCACCTTCGATGCCCGACAACCCAGTGACCACGCGTCACTTATAGCCGCCGCAATTTCACACTTGAGCTCCGTTGACACTGCAATACTTGCGCACGGCGAATTAGTGCCCGAAGCGGGGTGCCGTGCCGAGTGGCCAGTTGCCCAACGATGCTACGAGGTGAACCTGTTGAGCCCCATAGCGTGCCTGATTCCGCTAGCCAACCACATGGAAGAACGGCACGAGGGAAATATCACCGTCATTTCATCAGTTGCGGGTGACCGCGGCCGTGGAAGCAATTACAACTACGGCGCAGCGAAGGCTGGTCTCTCGACATACCTTCAAGGGCTACGTAATCGTCTGGCAGCGAGCGGGGTATCAGTCACTACTATCAAGCCTGGCTTCGTTGATACACCCATGACAGCCCATCTGAAGAAATCTCCCCTCTTTGCATCCCCCGAGCGAGTAGGCCGTCGGCTTGTTCGAGCATCAGATCGTGGGGAGGAAGTCGTCTACACGCCATGGTACTGGCGTCTGATAATGGGTATAATTATCCATATACCCGAGTGCATCTTTAAGCGTTTGTCGCTGTAAAGAGTTCACAGCTTATCGTACTTAGTATTTTTTCCGCGCGAACGCTCGACTGGGTACTTTGCTTCATTCTCTGCCAACTTGTCGGCGCACGCCTTGGGCAGGTCAATACCAGCGTCGTTTGCAATCAGTAGGACCCAATACAATACATCTGCCAACTCCCGCCCTAAGTCACCGCGCAGCTCGGGGAGCGTCTGAATAGTCTGCTGCTCACTCTTGTATTGAAAGTGCTCTGCAACCTCGGCGCTTTCAAGCATAAGCGAGAGAGCCATGTCTTTCAGTGTATGAAACTGCTTCCAATCACGAGCATCGCGAAAAGCAACGATTGCTTCAGTTAGTTGATGAATGGTTGTCATGTATCAGATCTTAGCGCGCGGGTTGCTCTAAGACAACCGAATCAAATGCACCGCTCTGCACTGCCCAACGATACGCCTCAGAGAGCCCGTCAATGAGCGATATTCGTGGAGCCCAGCCAAGCGCCCTTACCTTTGACACATCGAGCACCTTACGGGGCGTCCCGTCTGGCTTGGAGGTATCGAACCGTATCTCACCAGGGTATGCAACTACAACTTTGAGAATCTCTGCCAGCTCACGAATAGTTACGTCTTCACCTGTTCCCACGTTGAGAGTCGCTGGCTCATCGTACCTCTCCATCACAACGAGTGCGGCCTCCGCAAAGTCATCACTGGAGAGAAATTCGCGTCGAGGAGAGCCACTGCCCCACACGGTCACGAAAGGAGCGCCGGATATCTTAGCCTCATGAAACCGTCGCATCAGGCCTGGGATCACGTGTGAGTTTTCAGGATGAAAATTGTCGTTTAGTCCGTACATGTTGGTTGGCATCACAGACACAAACTTCTTCCCGTACTGCTGGTTGAACTTTTCACACAGCTTTAGGCCTGTGATTTTAGCGAGAGCGTACCCTTCGTTGGTAGGCTCAAGCGGCCCTGTGAGAAGTGATTCTTCGGTGATGGGCTGTGTCGCAAACTTGGGGTAGATACATGAGCTTCCAAGGTAGAGTAGTTTTTGAACCCCAAATTCAGCTGCGGCCTGAATAACGTTTGCCGAGATCATCAGATTCTCATAAAGAAAATCTGCCTGATACCGTGAGTTGTAGAGTATTCCTCCAACCTTAGCTGCGCAGAGAAAAACGAAATCGATAGATTCCTGACTGAAGAACTGCCGCACTGCGTGTTGGTCGATGAGATCAAGATCGGCGTGAGACCGCAAAACCAAGTTTCGATACCCGTACGATTCGAGCTTACGCACGATAGCCGAACCGACAAGGCCCCGGTGCCCCGCTACAAAGATACGGGCATCATGAGATAACCTGGTGAAGACCTGGACCCTGGACATACCCGTTAGGATGGGGGACTGGGGGAGAAAGATTCAGGTAATTCATTCCCTTGGCCCGATACACGGACACAGTTGGACAGTGTACCAATCACCCGACTGCACGGGTAATCCTCAACAACTCACATCTCTAAAAGGAACCTAAGCTGCTTTACCAACTGGTTACCAGCACGGAACTTTTCGCAGAACATATCTGCACCCTGCTCAATACTCTCAAATTCAATATCTTCACCACACGCCGTCAGGACTACCGCAGGAACCGATTTAAGGTCCCATGCAACCTCAAGACTTCGAGCTACCTTTATAAAATCCAATCCGCTCATTTCGGGCATCTTGTAGTCAGTAACGATAACACTAAAAGGTCGCTCCTTGAGCTGGCTTAATCCCTCCTGAACTGAATCTACTGAAGTAACAGCGAATCCTGCACCAGCCACCATCGAGTGTAAAATTCGAAGTTGATCGGGGTCATCGTCAATAATCAGAACAGGAGATTGTTGTGGGACCACCAACCGCAGGCCATAGATGTTCCACGATACTGGGTCGCCTTCGACACCTGCACACCACCAACGAGAGATTCGAGAAGCTGAATTCATGGTAAAAACGCCACTGATTCAATTATACATCTCACCGCTACGCCTTCAGTGGTGAGGTAGTGTTACAACAAGGCACGCTTCCTTTTGCCTTCATCTCTGTATCGGCCATACAAGCGCGCTGCTTTCTGACTTGGTGCACATTTGCAGAGCACTTTGACTATTTGCTAAAAGAGCTGAATTCTCTGAGCTTTTTTTCCTTGTAGACCTAAGGGTTTCACGGATAAAATAAGGGGCTCGCAGAAAGAAAAGTCGCCAACAAGTATTTTACAAGCACACTGTTCTACATACTCTGTGCGTTCGAGGGTTAGACCAGTACAGAAATGACTACGGAGCATAAGAAACAATTCGGTGTGGCCATCGTAGGGGGTAGTGGCTATGGAGCCGGCGAACTCCTACGCATCACCCTCGACCACCCAGCTTTTGAGGTATGCTGCGTTACGTCACGCTCCCACCTCGACAAGCCCGTTTCGTCGGTACACACCCACCTTGAGGGCTTAACCTCGCTGCGTTTTAGCGAATCGGTGGATCTCGCACGACTACACGCATACAAAAGAAGTGCCGTAGTGCTCGCCATGCCAAGTGGGCAGGCAGTTCCAGCTACCCGTGAACTGCTCAATTCGCTGGATGAAACTTGCATAATTATTGATCTGTCAGGTGACCTGCGTCTTAAAGACCCAGAGACGCATGCGAGGTTTTATCCTGAGGTAGCTTTTGATGCTGACCTCCACCAGCGCTTCTTGTATTCCCTTCCAGAAGTAACTGGTAAGGATTTGAGCGGAGCGCGCCTTATTACGAACCCGGGCTGTCTTGCAACAGCAGCCATCTTGTCGCTTGCTCCCCTCCGGTCGCTTCAGGCCCGCGGCTCGGTGGTGATTGATGCAAAAACAGGAACATCTGGCGCAGGTCGAGAACCCCAAGCTTCGATGCATCATCCGGCACGTTTTGCTGATTTTACAGCCTACAAGGTTCTTCAGCACCGACATGAGCCAGAAATTACACAGGCGCTGGGCGCTCAATTCTCTCAAAACTTTTCAACGATGTTCGTTCCACACCTACTACCCGTCTCGCGAGGTATCTTTGTGACAGCCTACATCTCTTTAGAGAGCGAAGAACAAGCTATCGCGCTGCGTGAAAGCTACCACCAGTTTTACAAAGATCAGCCACTCATCCGCATGAGAACGTCGGCACCTCGTTTAGCTGATGTCGTAGGCACTGCTTTTTGCGATCTGCATATTGTTACCCGCGGATCTCAGGTTGTGGCAATGGCTACGATAGATAACCTTGGAAAAGGGATGGCGACACAAGCGGTACAGAATCTCAACATCGGCTTCGGATTACCACAGGAGACGGGGCTTTTGGCATCCTCTCTTGGTCCGGTGTAATACTGCTACCGCACACTTAATGATTAATACACTATGACGACGAACACCCATCTCCTTAGCGACCTCGAACTATCAGTCTTACGAGGCAAGACATTCCTTGTGAAGTACGGCGGAGCTGCGATGGAGGATCCTACCACTCGCGATGCGGTATGTGCCGAAGTTGCTGCCCTCTCGCGGCTCGGAATTAGAATCGTTGTTGTTCATGGGGGCGGAAAAGAGATCTCACGTATGATGGAGCGCGTTGGTCTTACCCCCACTTTCGTTGGTGGCCTACGGGTTACCGATGCTGCCGCTATGGCAATTACTGAGATGGTGCTTACGGGCTCAGTCAATAGCGACCTTACCTCGCGTATTACCCGCTATGGTGCGAAAGCTGTGGGGATCTCGGGCCGGGATGCGCAGCTGCTGACGGCGCGTAAATTGCTCGGCAGAAGCGGTGAAGATCTCGGACTAACGGGAGAGGTAGCTCACACCGATCTTACTTGTGTTGTGGCACTTCTTGAATCATCTCTGGTTCCAGTAATCTCACCGGTCGGTGAATCGAGTGACGGCGTGGCGCTGAACCTCAACGCTGACTACGCGGCTGCAGCAGTAGCCGGTGGATTAGGAGTAGACGCGTGCGTTTTTCTGACTGACGTACCAGGCGTCAAGAAAGCAGGAGAAGTGTTGCCACAACTCTCCGTAGTGCAGATCAAAGAGCTCATAGCTGATGGCACGATCTCTGGTGGCATGATCCCCAAAGTAGAGTGCGTCGTGCGGGCGCTTGAAGCTGGGTGCAGTCGGGCTGTAATTTGCGACGCTGCCCGACCTCGGGCTATTACTGATGCTCTTACAGGGGCCTTCCGGGTCGGTACCGTAGTTAACCGGAGCTAGCCTTAGGCTGCCCACACCCACCCTGCGGCCCAAGCCTACTTTCTAGACTATCTAGGCGCTTAAGTATCTTATCGATACCTAGTTCGGCTTTAACGTTCACCTGATGATCAATCTCTGCTGCCATACGGTCCTTCGCTGAATGACGATTCTGACTCATCATGATTACCGGCGCAGCAAAAGCAGCCTGACACGAAAGCGCTAAGTTCATAAAGATGAAGGGATACGGGTCGAAGTGGAAAACACCTGGTATTGAGTTCCAGATTGCCCATACCGTAAGCACCGCTGCCTGTCCTATGATAAAAGTCCAACTGCCCATCGTATCAGCAACTTTATCAGCGATCTTTTGCCCGAACGTAAGTGTTTTTTCAAACTCTTGCGAAGAGTTTCTACTCACCGTTTGCTGTAGTATCTGGTCCAGAGCAGCAAGACGAGGATTGAGCGCACACACGATATCGGCGCTTATCGCCGGATGCTTTGCTAGAAGCTGATTAAACTCGTGTGGTTCGAGCGCCAATGAAGAGACGTCCTCAAGGGCACGCACCCGCATATTGCCCGGAGCTGAGATGTGCGCGGCATGCTCCCCGAAGAAACCTCCCGGACCAGCTTCACCAAGCTTAATCTCCTTACCAGTTTCATCACGTACGAAAAACTCTACTCGCCCCTGCGTAATTATATGGAACCGATTCTCTCGATCCTTACACAGCAAGATCTCCTCTCCCGCCTTGTAAGAGCATGGATCCATCCGCGCGCGCTGCTCAGCGATTTCACGCTCACCCAAACAACGTAGAATTGAATGCTTACGCAGTGCCGCTATATCAGGCGGTATATCATGGACTTCAGGGCAGCGGGAAAATTCGATACCCCAGTTGGTAAACTCAAGCTGCCTAGCTGCCAGCGAGGGGCTCGATGAGTCAGCGATTGTCGCGGATTTAAGGACCTGCATCAGGACACCAGCAGAAATACATCTCTATCTCTCAGTGTAGGTGAAGACGCCAGCACAACCGAGGGAAAAAAACGAAATCTGTATCTTCCGCGACGCTAGCTCATACTATGAGCTTATTCGGCTAAGAGCGTAGTCTCCCAAACCAACGCTTACCGATCTTTACAAAAGGAAGAAGGTAAAGCCTAAGTGGCGAAGAATACTCTTTCTCCTCTCCCGTGCCGAGCCCAAATTCAAGCTTTTCATACCCCTGCGGTACGTACAACGAACCGAACATCCAATCCCACACGGCAAAAACGAAACCGAAATTCTTATCCCAGTGCCGCCTCGCGGTGCTGTGGTGAATCTGGTGCTGCGCTGGACTGATTAAAAACTTACTCACGGTTTTCCCATAGGAAACCCAGATATGCGAGTGTCTCAAGTTATAACCAAATACGTAGAACATAAAGGTAACAAGCCCGAGACCGTACAACAGGTACTGAGATGGAGCTGGAGTAATAAAGAATCGTATCAATCCATCAGTGGTTCCCAACAACAAGGCGCCAACAACAATCGTAAAGATGTCATCGAGGGGGTGCATCCGATACACAGTCATCGGGGTCATTACCTCCGCCGAATGGTGTACTTTATGAAACTCCCACAGAACCGGGATCTT
>JBIIHY010000392.1:0-2879 GCA_044235305.1 Bdellovibrionota bacterium | reverse complement strand
TTTTCCACCTTTCTCCGTGTTTACGCACTTTAAGAATAGTAAGTCCAGTTCTTTTTCTGCAAGTAGTTGCCCTACTTGGTTCGACGAGGCCGCGTCCGCGTTGCGCACGCTATCGACCTGCTAATGCAGATTACTTCAGGAAGAGAAGTTGTATCGCAGGAGCCATCCCCCATCCCCGACCACGTTTCTGTGGCGCAATCATCAGCTCCGGAGTAGTATCAAAAGCGATATGAGCCAGCCCCATACACCAATAAGCACCCCCTGGGAGGTCGACCACATCGGTATCGCTGTGACCGACCTAGCTTCAGCGATCTCTCTTTATAGCCAGTGTGCCCATACCTCGGTAACTCTAACCGAGCGTATCGAGCAACAAGGTGTTGAGCTGGCCTTCCTTGATACCGGTGGCTCAAAGATCGAGCTTCTGGCCCCGATAAATGATGCCTCTACCCTAGCCAAGTTTATTGCGCGGCGTGGTACCGGGCTGCACCACATCTGTTACCGCGTTAAAGACATCAACGCCGAGCTAGCACGCTTGGCGGCACAGGGGCTTGAGCTAATAGATCATACCCCTCGTCACGGCGCAGGTGGCACCAAGATAGCCTTCATATCGCCCAAGTCATGTTTCGGTGTATTAACGGAATTATGTGAATATCCACCGGTTTAAGCCGGTTTGGAGTAGTTAATCGATAGATGTTAACCTGACCCCGGATTAAGAGTGCCCTACTAAACGGACCGTGGTGATGTTATGAGATTTATTACCGCTTACATATTTCTTGTTTTGTTATTGCCATGTGCGTGGGTGTTGCCAGCTGACGCCCAGGAATCGGCCTGCGAGGCCAAGATTCGGGACTGCTTCTCTCTGTCTAATTCGCAGCGCTCGGTATGCTTCCAGGTGACCTCTCGGCTTGAATCGTGTCGTGGAACCCCTGATGGCATTCTTGCGGCAAAACGTGGTGCCTACTCATCTTTTGCCACCCCTGAAGCACTCGAGGATCAAGCTGATTCGGCTCCAGACCCTATTTTCTTTGATAAGGAATGTGTCGATAACTTCGATAGTGTGTGGCTGAGCCACCTAGTAAATGATGACCACTCCCCAGAGACCTGTGAACATCTGCTGGGGGTACTAAATGAGTGCTCACGACAGCCGGCCTTTGATCTGCCGCGACCGTAGCCGGGCCTTCTTAGCATGTATGACGCTAAAGTTCGGTTGACGCCACTTATGGTGATGTGTAAAAGTCCGTGCCAGTGGCATTGGCAATGCTTTTGCCGGTCATCACGATAGCCTGTAAATTTAGCTCTTTACCTATGACGACCACTTCAAATCCACTTGTCGGCTTGGTGATGGGCTCTTCCTCTGACTGGGAGACCCTTGAGTCCACGGCTACCACCCTCACGGCCCTTGGTATTGCCTTCGAGGCCAAGGTTGTCTCGGCGCACCGGACTCCGCACCTCCTTGTCTCATACGCTGGCGAGGCGGCTGACCGCGGGCTCAAGGTCATTATAGCTGGAGCCGGTGGTGCAGCACACCTTCCCGGAATGGTGGCCTCGATGACGCACTTACCGGTTATCGGAGTACCCGTTGAATCTAAAGCACTGCACGGCTTAGACTCCCTGCTTTCAATCGTGCAGATGCCTGCTGGTATCCCCGTGGCAACGGTTGCAATCGGAAAGGCCGGGGCTACCAATGCCGCTCTGCTCGCAGCTAGTATTCTGGGGCTTAACAACCCAACGGTATCTCAAGCTCTACAGAGCTATCGAACAAAACAAACTGAAGATGTTCTGAAAGCACCCTTCCCTCCGGCTCTAGCTAAATCGTAGTCAAAGCAATAGGCCCCCATGAAAATCGGCATCTTGGGATCTGGACAACTTGGTAGGATGCTAGCTCAGGCCGGCTCCGAGCTAGGCCACACATTCCTATTTTACGATTCAACTGCAAGTAGTGCCACTGCTGGCCTCGGACCAATTACCGAGGCACCATTCGATGATCGCTCTTCTCTACGCCAATTTGCTAGCGGCTGCGATGTGGTTACTTACGAGTTTGAAAATGTGCCGTGCGAAACCGCGCACTTTCTTCAGGGGCTCAAACCGGTATTTCCCCCACCAATGGCACTCGAAGTGTCTCAGGACAGACTTACTGAGAAAGAGTTCCTACAAAAGTTAGGCATAGGCACTCCCCGTTTCCAGCCCGCATCATCTGAGAAAGAGCTGGGCGAGGCCTGTGCGCTACTCGGGTACCCCTGC
Organism: Bdellovibrionota bacterium; assembly: GCA_044235305.1. GTDB lineage: Bacteria > Bdellovibrionota_C > UBA2361 > UBA2361 > OMII01 > OMII01. Next base: position 638 of record JBIIHY010000392.1, on the reverse strand, counting down.
ATCGCTAAAACCCGTAGGTTTGGCTACGATGGTAAGGGGCAGTATAGACTCAATAACGCTGGTGACGTTTCTGCTGCTTGGAAAGCGCTTCAAGGCGCTCCTCTGCTGGTTGAAGGATATGTACCGTTTTCTCGGGAGCTTTCGGTTATAGCTACGCGCGATCAGCGTGGTGCAATTGCGCTCTACCCGTTAAGCTACAACGTACATATTGACGGCATCCTCCATCGTAGCGAGATTCCAGCCCCGGATGTCTTAGCATCTGTGCGTAACCTGGCATACTCAGCGGTCACTAAGGTCTTGGAGGCTCTGAATTATGTCGGCACCCTTGCTATTGAACTGTTTGAGGTGCGGGGCGAGATACTCGCCAATGAGATGGCCCCACGGGTACATAACTCGGGCCACGCAACTATCGAGGGGATAAACACCAGCCAATTTAGCAATCACATCAGAGCGATCACCGGAACACCACTGGGAAACTCAGACCCTGTTTCGAGAGCTGTCATGTACAACATAATCGGTAAAGTTCCGGAGCTGAAAGAGGTGAATAGCCTCCCTAATGCGTTCGTCCATCTATACGGTAAATCAGAGCGCGCTGGCAGGAAGCTGGGTCACATCACTCTTCTTAACCCTTCAGAGGC
>JBIIHY010000391.1:0-2880 GCA_044235305.1 Bdellovibrionota bacterium | reverse complement strand
TGGCTCTAGTAACAAGACCCACGAGCTCACCCTTGTCATTAAATACAGATATGCCTTCAATGCAGGAGTCCCCTGAGTTCATGTCACGATGAGGATCACGGGAAAACTCTGCATTGAAGTAAAGTTGCGGAGCCTCACCAAATCGGGGCGGGCCGGTAACTACTAACTTCTTCCAACTAGTACTCGACTCAGAAGGTGGCCGCTCGTTTCCTTGGTCAGCAGAGATTTTTCTACCTGAGATGAACAGAAAACTCCTGGCAGCGGGTCTGGATGCTGCGACCCGTATCGGCAAAGAATTTTCCACTGGTGTGTCGAGCTCTAAAATTGCGACGCCTGGAACGATGGTGATGTTTGTAACAGCGACGTTATGTTGAGAGCCGTTCGGCGTAGTGAAGTTTTTTGCCGTTACTACGGTTATTTTCGGGTCTTTCGCTAGGATCCCATCGCTAAAGATGTGTGCAGGGGTAATTGCTGTGTTTTGGTTAATAAAAGTGACAGGGGCCTTCTGGATTGCGCGACCACCAGTGACGTTGGTGTTCGTGACGCTAATCGCAACGTAACCTAAACTGTCTGAGGGCTTGGTGAACGTTCCAGCCGATAGAGCGTTATCTGAGCACGCTAGAGCAGCGGCTATCAACGGAGCAGCGGGACGCGCAATTAATTCGAGCCAGGATTGTTTCTCTGTCGTTGCTTCGTTGAGTGCGGTGGATTTGGTGGTGAATTGCATATTGCTCCCGTAGTCATCTCAAAAAAGTAAGCGACGATAGAACGGCTGCTTTTTGCTCTGCCTAGGATATTAACACGTGCCGCTCGCTAATAGAACTTCTAATACAAATGCCCCAAGTGTATGGTTTCGCTCGAGTGATAATGCGCTTCGCACCCCCAATTACTCGGAGCAAGCGGTCAACGTTGTGGTCACAAGGTCAGGCTTTAAAGCCTTTGCTGTGAGTCTGACGTCGTCTGCTTTTTATGTATTTGAGATCGGAAGTGATCAGTCTTCGGTGCGCTTGTACGATGGTAAGCTCACTACACTCGCGTTAGCCCCAGATGAAAGCCGAGTGATAGTGGGTCTGGATAATAATAGCCTGGTGATATCAGATAGGGTTGCTTTCGAAGATGTAGTCTATGTTCCTCATAGTTACACTTCCGGTAAATTCGGCAGCGTCAGCGTCTCGTAGCCGGGAGCAGCCTCGTCACCCTGCGATTCAAAGAAGCGGCGTGCCATCTCGGTGTGAGTCGAAAAGGCAAGTTCTTGGGGCCCGGTAATGATCTGATACCTAGGACATTCCTCGGTAGAACTAAAGCCTGACGCGAGCTGAGATTCATCTACTGGAGGCAGCAATCCAAACAGAACTACCCGCGTATTGTCAGCAACTGAATGGGCGCCTTGTATTTTCACCTGAGCGATATTGTACCCCTTTAATCCCGTTTCTTCGCATAGTTCTCTCAGTAAGCCAGCACGCCAATCTTCATGCTCAAGAAAACCACCAGGTAGAGCAAGCTGCCCCTTCTGAGGCTCAATTCCCCGCTCTATTGTAAGTAAGCCAACATTACTACCGTGGTTGCTCGGGTTTGCTATGCGAACGGGAACAAGAGCAACAACGACAGGTACCGGGTTGTGATACGTGGGAGCACTGTGCGGAGGGTTAGAGCTGCTTGGGCGAGTTGAAGGTTGATTCATGGTGCAACCATTCTATATGAGTTGGTTGATGATGCGAAGTCCTGCCGAATTTGGAGCCACCCTGTTTGGCGTGCGTCTCTGGGTCTGCAGATGGTGTCTCTAGTTGGAATAATCAGTTTTTAACGGAAATTGTAGGTGCTCTTGGGGCGATTCGTCGCGTGGCGGAAACAGGGTGGCACCAATGTTTGCGCTAAAGTTTGCGCCGAGGCTTTTAGTTGCTGAACGAGCCAAACGTCTGACAATATTCCGAACAGTCACCGCAAGACTCTTGTCACTGAGCCACACCAAAATAATGCACCGCCAGCACGAACGTGTTTCACAATAACTGCCTGCATCGCATGCTCCCAGCGTGCGAGAAATCGAGGGGGCACCAGGTAGTGGAATCCTGAGACATGGATTACATCGAAGTCACCGAGTTCTTTGAGGAGATTGCGTGTTTGATTGGGGCTCTTCAGGTCGTATACAAGATGCTGAAAAGGTTCTCCGTCTGCCTGTGGTCGAATATCCACGGCGGTAACATCTGCTCCTAGGTGCGCTGCCGTTCGGGAAAACCATGGTGCAAAGCGTTGGAGGTCGTCGTTAGAGCTGTAGCTACCTCCGACCACCGCAGTTCCGCTGAAGAGGTCCAATATCCGAATATTAGAAAGATTGCTATTTTCACCTATCGTCTGTCTTAGGGTTGCGATGGCCCTCTGTATTCCCTCAAATCCGTTGTAATCGGCGTTAGGATATCGCTGTTTAATCTCTTTGAGTACCGGGTCTGTCCGGCAGAGCTTGAGCTCCTCTAGTTCAGTGTATAGGCGGTTGCGAAGAACTCGTTCCACTTTTCGTTCATGACTAAAATTGTTGGTAGCACGCTGAGCAGCCTGATAAGCGAAATAGCTCTCTTCCCAAGCTTCAGATTTGGCTCGAAGGAGTCGTTGCGGTAAGGGGGGGATAGGGACGCGCGGTTCGAGCATAATCGGCTCAAGGATATTCCTTTCGGGTGGATAGTCAAAGAAGCAGCAGAGCAATCCGGAATTTGGAGCCACCCCGTTTGTAATATACCGCCGGGCCTACGGAGGATGTCGCTAGCTGACTTAAGCTGACTTTGACGACATTTTTAGGTGCTTTTGGGTCGAGTCGCGGTTCTGCTGAAACAGGGTGGCACCATGGCTTTTTCCATAGTTTTTTAGTTTGCGAATCTGTGGGGCTGCTTT
>JBIIHY010000088.1:0-9598 GCA_044235305.1 Bdellovibrionota bacterium | reverse complement strand
CAACCGGCGAAGGTAAAAAGCATTATCCAGACTGCGGCTACGCGGAAATATTTCATATGAGAACAGGGTATACCCTCAAACCTGCGGATGAAAGTTATAAAAAACGATACAGGAAAGGATATGTCGCAAGCGCAACGTGGTCGCTCTAGGATTTGGAGATGGCTGGCTGTCTCAATGCTTGTGTGTGTGAATATTGTGAAATTCTAGTAGAGGCAAATCAATAGCACGGGGAGATACGTTACATACTCAACCGCTTGGGCTCTGAGCATACAAAGAATAGTTCTTCTGTGTTGGCAGTTGGCCGCACGCGATCGGGATCAACAGTATAGACCTTGCTGAATAGCTTTGTAAGCTCTCGGATAATTCGAGGAGTGGGAACAACTATTTCCGGTATATTCAGTTGATGATGACGAAAGGTCTCTCCCCGCACACGCTTCAGGAGCTTTAGCTGTACGAGGTAGTGGTGCTGCTTCTTCTTTACGACATCAACGATCGCAATTTTGTTGGGAGTTATATCGGCTGCTGCCGGCTCAAGCCGATAGCGCTCCATCTTCAGCTCGGTGTTGACGTCAAAGATGAAAACTCCATTAGGAGCTAAGTGCTTATGGGCATTACGGAACACCTTCTTCCAGGCACTAAAGTCAGTGATGTGGTTGATGGTGTCGAATGGACAGATGACAGCATCAAAGGTTTTACCGAGATTAAAATCGGTGATGTCGGCGACCAGCGATGTTGCGCGAGGCACCTTCTTTCGCGCCTCTGCTATCATCCCAGCAGAGCTGTCGACTCCTGTCAGAGTAAATCGTCGAGAGAGAACCTTCATCATACTTCCAGAGCCACATCCCATCTCGAGCACCTGTCGCGCGCGCGGGTTGTGGCGTTTGAGAAGCTTTTCTAAAAGCAGGGCGACATCCTTCCGGTCGCCAAACACTGAGTCGTAGAAGGGGGCAAAGGAGTCGTAGTTTGACATAGTTCTAGATGCGGGGTGTGATCTTGTTGCGCGCGGCTGATTTCTGCTTAGACATCACAGATAGCCTGAAGAGCTTGCGCTTGAAAGACGTAAATTTGCAAGTCAGCTTTGTTGACTATCTGTTGACATCTCCGTGGTTTACTTCTACTAACGTCTGCAAACTGTATGCAGCGGAAATCTTTCAGCGCGGAGTTGTACCTATGACCAAAAAGATAAACTCTCTCTCTCCCAGCCTCAAAAAACTGATCGTTCATGAGAGCGTAAAAAGCACTAAAAAGCCGCTGTCAAAAGCGGTAAAAGGCGCCAAGAGCCCAGTATCTGCCTACGCCGAGATGACGCTCAAGCACTGTAACGGCGGGGCGACTCTGCAAGCAGCCGAGTGGCTCAAGGGGCACCTCGCTAAGGGTGGTAAGTTGGTTGTAACGATCTCTGGTGCGTTGAGCTCGTTTCAAGTTGGGGTGATGCTCGCTGAGCTTATTCGTCAGGGGAAAGTTCATCTCGTCTCGGCCACTGCTGCAAATCACGAGGAGTCGTTTTACCGCTACGTGGCGCACTCACACTACGCCTATATTCCTCGATACACTGAGCTCACACCCTTTCAGGAAGCTGAGCTGCGTGATGCAGGGTTACGTCGTATCACGGACACCTTCCTTCCAGAGGATGAGAGCGTGCGTATTATGGAGCCGCACCTTCTGAAGATGTGGAAAAAAGCTCAGAAAGAGGGGAAGCGATATTTCCCGCATGAGTATTTTCGGCGGTTGTTCGCTGAGGGTCTTATTAAGCCTGACGCGAAAGCTAACCCAGAAGATTGCTGGACCTATGCGGCGTACCAAAAAAACATCCCGATAGTTATCCCTGGATTTGAAGACTCAACGATGGGGAATATCTTTGCCAGCTACACTTACAACGGAAAGTATCGCACTGACGGTGGGGTTGTTCTCGATCAGAACATCATGAAGAGCGGGCTAGAGTACTTTACCTTCATGTATGATTGGTACCTCGATAATGCAAAGAAGAGCCCGATAGCATTTCTGCAACTTGGAGGAGGTATCGCAGCGGACTTCCCGATCTGTGCTGTACCGTCGATTAAGCACGATTTAAAGATCCACAAGGTCAGGGACTGGGCTGGCTTTATCGAGATCGGATCTTCCCCGATGTCGTACGGCTCATACTCGGGGGCTGGTGGAAAAGAGAAGATTACCTGGGATAAACTCTCTACAGAAAGCTACTACCAGATCATTCAGAGCGATGTGACGGTGGCGTTCCCGTGGATTGCAGCCGTTTTGCTGGGGCTGTAAGTCTCATAGTTTCAGTAGGTTATCTTTAATCACCACGAACAAGGGGTGTGATTAAATCGGTAGCCGCAGCGCTCGACACGGGGTAATCTAGATTCGTGTCGCTTTGGGTTAACAAAAAACGACCAAAGTGACGATAATCTCTAGAGAATCACCATGCCTGCACAGTACGAAGAGAGCCCACTACAGGTAGTCCATGAAGGACCGATCTGGACCATTACAATTAAGAGGCCCGAGAGCCTTAATGCGCTAAACGCAGATGTGCTGCAGGGGATTATCCTCGAACTCGAAAAGATAGCGCTCCACAAAGATTCCCTACGGTGCGTCATTATCACGGGAGATGGACCAAAAGCGTTTGTGGCGGGAGCTGATATTAGTTCGATGTCTGGTCTTGGACCGCGAGCGCTTGCTGATTACGTTGAGTTAGGTCAGCGCGCCATGCGTGCGATTGAAAGCTACCCGGTGCCGGTTATTGCTGCAGTAAATGGCTTCGCGCTTGGTGGTGGACTTGAGCTTGCACTCGCTTGCGACATCATCTTCTGTGCTGATACAGCAAAACTCGGTCAGCCGGAAGTTAATCTCGGCATCATCCCAGGCTTCGGTGGAACGCAGCGACTTATTCACCGGTGTGGCGTTGGTGCAGCGCGTAGGCTGTGCTACGCAGGAGAATTGATAACTGCTGATGAAGCTCGAGTACTAGGAATTGTCGATAAGGTAGTTCCTGCTGAGAAGCTTATGGAGGAGGTTAAGTCGTTTACTTTGACGATTGCTTCGAAAGCTCCCCTGGCTGTTCAAGGAGCAAAGCGCGTTATTCAACGAGCGCATGAGGCTCTGCTGTTGTCTGGGCTTCGAATGGAGGTTGAAGAGTTCCAGCGACTCTTTCAAACCCGCGATCGCGAAGAGGGGATGGAAGCATTTCTCCAAAAAAGGAAGCCGACTTTTACCGGCTCATAAACGAGGGAATTCGGGTAGCGTATGGTGTGGCGAGATAGCATAGCGTTTCCACTTTCTGACGAAGAGAAGATGGCGTGTGATCTGGCGGGTGACTTCGCCGCTAAAGAGGTAGCGCCGCTTGCCGCAAAGATAGACCAGGAACACTACTTCCCGCGTGAGCTGATCCCGCAGATGGGGGCTCTCGGACTCATGGGGGCTACGGTCCCAGTTGAGTTTGGTGGGGCAGGGCTCTCAACAGTAGCGTATGCTCTCATCATCGAAGAGCTTTCAAGCGCATGCGCATCGACTGGTATCATCGTTAGTGCGCACACATCGCTCTGTATCACGCCAATACTTGATTACGGCACTCAGGAGCAAAAAGAGAAATTTCTGCCGATGCTCGCTTCGGGTAAAGCGGTAGGGTGTTTTGCCTTAAGTGAGCCGGGAACAGGGAGTGATGCCGCAGCAATCACCACAACCTACAAGAAAGATGGTGATGAGTTTATTCTAAACGGCACAAAGAACTGGATAACAAACGCCCCAGAGGCAGGGGTGTGTGTAGTCTTTGCTAGCTCCGATACGAGTAAGGGTAACAAAGGTATCACTGCATTCGTGCACGAAATGAATCTTCCCGGTATCTCGCTCGGAAAGCGTGAAGACAAGATGGGTATCCGGGGCTCTCCTACATCAAGTATTACCTATACCGATGTGCGACTACCTGCGGGGTCAGCATTGAATCTTGAGAACCGTGGCTTCGTTGTGGCGATGACCACTCTGAACGGCGGGCGGATAGGTGTTGCGTCGCAGGCAGTGGGTATAGCCCGTTCTGCGTTTGATGATGCGTTGCGGTACTCACAAGAGCGCAAGGCTTTTGGCAAACGGGTGTGCGAGCACCAGTCTATACAGAATTACTTCGCTGATATGGTGTGTCACATCGATAGCTCGCGCTACCTTACCCTCGATGCAGCGCTGCGCAAGGACCAAGGGCGCAGCTACGTACGCCAGGCTGCAATGGCAAAACTTTTCGCTTCCGAAACAGCGATGATGTGTGCTGCTAAGGGAATTCAGATTCATGGTGGCTACGGCTTCGTCACAGATTACCCGGCAGAGCGACATCTGCGAGACGCAAAGATTACCGAGATTTATGAGGGCACAAGTGAGATTCAACGTGTGTTGATAGCCACTCAGCTCACGAAGGATTAGTGTATACTATATGGCGGATAAAGATCCTAAACGTCCTCAGTTCACCACCAGCACCTCATACGCGGAGTGGCACAAAAACGTGTATGCGTCTCAAAACGAGCGCAAAAAAAAGTTCTCCTCGATTAGCTTTCGCGAACAGCCAGGGTTGGTGACACCGGAAAACGGCGGTTCTGTAGACTATCAAAGAGATCTCGGTCACCCGGGTGAGTATCCCTACACCCGTGGTGTACAGCCAACGATGTACCGTGGGCGTCTCTGGACTATGCGTCAGTTTGCAGGTTTTGGTAGTCCCGAGGATACAAATCGGCGCTTTAAGTACCTCCTCGAGCAGGGGCAAACCGGTCTCTCTACTGCTTTCGATATGCCGTCTCTGATGGGCTACGACCCAGATGACGCACGCTCGCTCGGTGAGGTTGGTCGAGAGGGGGTAAGCGTTGCAACGATCCAAGACATGGACATTCTGTTTGACGGAATAGCACTCGACCAAGTTACAACATCGATGACCATCAACTGTACTGCGACGATCGCATTTGCGTTTTACTTTGCTGTTGCACGGAGAAGGGGTATCTCCTTCGACAAGCTCGGTGGCACTATCCAAAACGACATGCTGAAGGAATTCATCGCTCAAAAGGAGTGGATATCGCCACCAGCTCCATCTGTGAAGCTTGTATGCGATGTGATTGAGTTCTGTGCTTCGTCTGCTCCTAAGTTCAATCCGGTTAGCATCAGCGGTTACCATATCCGAGAAGCAGGAGCTACCGCGGTGCAAGAGTTGGCGTTTACCTTGGCGGATGGACTTGGGTACGTTGAGCACTGTCTTTCTCGCGGCATGAAGATAGACGAGTTTGCCCCGCGACTATCGTTCTTCTTCGACGTACACAACGACTTTTTTGAAGAGATAGCTAAATTCCGTGCAGCTCGTAGGATCTGGGCACGCCTCATGCGTGACCGGTACGGCGCAAAGCTTGAAGCATCGTGCAAGCTGCGAACACACGCGCAGACGGCAGGGGTAAGTTTGACAGCGCAGCAGCCCGTTAACAACGTGGCGCGCGTTGCTCTGCAGGCATTGGCGGCAGTGTTGGGGGGCGTTCAATCGCTGCACACAAACAGCATGGATGAAACGTTAGCGCTTCCGACAGAAGATGCCGTGCGCGTGGCGTTGCGTACTCAGCAGATTATAGCAGAAGAGAGTGGGGTTGCTAATACAATCGACCCACTCGGTGGTTCGTACTACATCGAGCGACTTACAAATGAGATTGAGAGCGAGGCACTTGAATACATCAAACAGATCGATGCGTTGGGTGGTATGTTACCGGCGGTAGAAGTCGGATTCCCACAGAAGGAAATAGCAGAAGCAGCCTATCAGTTTCAGCTTAAGGTGGATGCGCGTGAAGAAGTTATCGTTGGAATGAATAAATACTCTGAGGGTGGCGAGCAAGAGATTCCGACTCTTAAGATTGATCACGCGGTTGAGAAACAACAGGTTGAGCGAATAACAGCGTTCAAGGCGGCACGAGAGCCGAGTAAGGTCCAAGCTGCTTTAGCGGACATTGAGCGTACGTGTGTTGAAAATAGAAATGTAATACCAGTCTTGCTTGATGCAGTTGATGTTGGCGTTACGCTCGGTGAGGTCTCTAAGATTTATCGTAAAGTGTTTGGCGTTTATACGGATCCGGGGATGCTATGACCGAGACTACAACAAAGAATACGCGACCTGTCCGCATCTTAATTGCTAAGGCTGGTCTTGATGGTCACGATCGTGGAGCAAAAGTTATCGCTCGCGCTCTCAGAGATGCTGGTATGGAGGTCATCTACACCGGGCTCCATCAAACAGTTGACAATATCGTTCGGGCGGCAATCCAGGAAGATGTTGATTGTATCGGTTTAAGTATTCTCTCTGGTGCCCACATGACTCTGTTTCCGGAGCTTGTGAATAAGCTGAATGAGCAGGGAGCATCAGATATCGCGGTTTTTGGAGGTGGTATAATCCCTAAAGATGACATCGCTGCACTCAAAGAGCGTGGCGTAAAAGAGATATTTGTCCCCGGGACCCACACCCAGGATGTGATCTCTTGGATTCAGAGTAACGTGCCGGTGCATGAGTAGTGGGGTGTAGCAGTGCCGAGCAGAGGTAGCGTTCAGCAGCCTGTTCGATTCTTTGATCTACTGAGCTTAGCGCGCGAAATCCGTGCGTCCGATCTGCTCTCTGTCTGCCACGGTGCGGCGGGTATTCCTGTCGAGCACACAACCCAAAGCTTCGTCAGTGTGGTCACCCGAACGGCTTCTGCTTTAATGCAACTATGTGAGGAGCGGGATGTTTCGCGGGCTGCTGTGTTTGCCTCGGGGTGTCTTGAGCTTGCACCGCTGTATCATGCTCTATGGCTCTTAGGAATCACTGTTATAACGATTCCGAGTACACAACAGAGTCGTCAGATCGTGGCACAGATAAACAATTCTGACGCGGATATTTTGATTCACGGGTCGGAGCAGAATTTGCGTCTTGCTGCGATACTGCCGCAGCTTACTTCTGTGAAGCATCGTATAGTCCTTGCAAGTAGTGGCTCTGGAGTGCTGAAGGGAGGTGAGGGGGTATCGTACCTGCATGAGCTACGGCGGCCCCCGTCGTCTTCATCAGCAGACATTCCCCTAGCACAATTCTCCACATGTCGTTTCCAGCCTGACGTGCCAGCTCTCATCGTTTTCACCACGGATGATCCGATTGAATCTCACGGTGTGGCTTTCTCTGAGGAGGCTCTGCTGCAGGCAGCACGGGTACAAGCGCAGCTCTATCAACCTCTACAAGGGGGACAAGGTCGTAGAGTGTGGTTCTTGATGCCTGACAAATCGCTCGTTCGTCTTCTACACACCACGCTCCTTCCGCTGGTTTCATCAGCTACGGTATATGAGGCTGATTCGTTGTTGTCGTTTGATCGATATCCATCTTTTGTTCAATCTCAAAGGATCTCAACAATAGTTGTTGATGACGCGCACCTCGAGTTGAGTCGATGGTGTGTTAGTGAATTGTCACCCGAGGTAAAGAGAGAGCTTGAGGTGGTGTTCCTTTCGAGCGCTCCCGTGCCAAGGAGCCGAGTGGAGGCGTTGCAGAGTGTCTTGGTACCTGTCTACGGCAGGACAGAGATGGGTGGAATCGTTGCAATTGGAGACAAAGGAAGTCCTCACTTTTGCTCGCAAGGAAATCCCTTGGGGCTAGAGCTGCTCTCGTGCGGACATCCCCTCGGCGGAGTGAAGCTTTCTGTGGTCCAAGAGGACGGTGGGCTTATCTCCAACAGTCAAGTTGGCGAGCTCGTTGCAACGTCTGCTCAAAATATGTTGTCGTATCAGGGCTCACGTCCAGGAGACGCTTTTCTTGGTCCGCGTAACGGGCTTCATTCAGGAGATACCGGATACTGGTCATTTGATGCGCAGGGGATGCCTCACTTAGTGATTACCGGTCGGTCTAGTGCCGCCGTCGAGCGGAGGGGTGTGTCGGTGTATGTCTCCGATGTGGAGCTTTCATTGTACGCTATGGAAGGTGTAGAAGCGGCGAGAGTGGTGGCCTTCCCGCATCTTCTGTACGGTCGAGAAGTAGCCGCTTATATTCTGGTAAGAGCTGGGGCATCTGTTACGCGAGCTGCCGTGTGGGAGGCGCTCTCTAAGCGCTTTTCCTGGCCTCACATACCTAAGATAGTGCTGTTTGGGCAAGCAGATGATCGACTACCTCTTCCGTCGCACGCGGCTCTACTTGAAACTTTGCAATCTTTTGAATCGACTGAATTCCCGGAAGGTATGAGGGCGTGATATAGTGAAGGCTCTTTATGAGTAAGGCATTTACCCGAGAAAGTGATTCAGATCAGCCTGAGGCTGATAATCAAAACGAGCAACCCGTTCCTGGTGGCAAAAACTACATGACCCCAGCCGGTGCAGAGCGCATGCGAATTGAGCTGCGCAAGCTGCGCCATGAGGAGCGTCCGGAAGTTACCAAAGTTGTAGCGTGGGCTGCTGGTAACGGCGACCGATCAGAGAACGGCGACTATCTCTACGGCAAGAAACGTTTGCGAGAGATAGATAAGCGCATGCGGTTTCTGGCTAAGCGTCTTGAGTCGGCTGTCGTGGTTGATCCTGTGACCGTCACTGCAACTGTGGTCCAGTTTGGAGCAACAGTTGATCTGCGCTTTGAAGACGATACGGAAAAGACGTATTCGATAGTAGGTATCGATGAGATTGATATTGCCCGCGGGCGGATTAGCTGGCAGTCGCCCCTGGCGCGAGCACTACTTAAAGCTTTAGAGGGAGATGTTGTAACCTTTCACTCTCCGAAGGGGATGATTGAAGTTGAAGTCCTGGCAATCCGATATGTAGCGTTGGAGTAGTCGGGAATAAAAGATCAGCAACCCTTGGAGCGCGGACCTTCCAGGTCCGCCCGAACCTAGCGTTGCTCGCCGAGTCAGGCGTAGTGTGTTGGATAGAATCACTTTCGTTGAAGATCGTGCAGCGAGAAAAAACTCGGCAGCTCCTCAGGGAGGTGAGGAGCTGCCGGTACTGATAGTAGAGCGAGTTAAGCGGCTACTGAATGGGACGTCTCCTCATCAGCGATATCCTCGATAACTGCCTTATTACCAGTGAAATCTTCGTAGTAGCGTTGCAGCTTTTTGCGCAGCATGATGCGGGAGCGGTGCAGACGCGACTTAACAGCTGGGATGGAGAGGTTTAGAATCTCACCAGTTTCTTGGTTAGAAAGTCCGTCAACGTCTCGGAGTACGAATACTGCGCGGTATTGGTCTGGCAGTCTGTCGATTGCCCGTTGAAGCACCTCTTGTAGCTCTCGGCTGATGGCAACGTTGTGTAGGTGCTGGTTTGTTACAGCATCTCGCTCCATGCAGTACTGCTTAACAGCAGGGGCGAGGTCATCGATAGACACTGTCTGGGTTTGCTTCCTCTTACGGAGCTTCATGAAAGCGGCGTTAACAACGATTCTGTAAAGCCAGCTTGAGAACGCTGATTGACCGCGGAAGCCGTCTATCTTTCGGTATACGGTGGTGAAGACATCCTGGAGTACCTCTTCGGCATCTTCCTGATTGCGGGTGAAACGGAGAGCGAGGTTCATAACCTTACTCTCGTAGCGAGAGATTATCTCTTCGAACGCTGAGATATCTCCAGCCTTAAACTCATCAACTAGTCCAACATCTGAAATTTTTCT
>JBIIHY010000390.1:0-2894 GCA_044235305.1 Bdellovibrionota bacterium | reverse complement strand
CCGGTATTAGCCCCATCAGAGAAAGAAAGACACGATGGTTATTTCGAACCTCAGTAAGCGGGCTGATACTCGAGGTTGGTGCGAGGCAGATAACAAACCAAGCGACACCAAATCCGATAAAACGGGAGTGCTCGCTACCTAAAGAAGCCAGCGCTACAACAGAGAGAAACAAGCATGATAAAACTCCCACGTAAATATTTGGGTCCGTGAGTGTTTCGACGACTTTCCAATCGGTATCACCACTTAAATCGATCGGCAAAAAAACCATGCGAATATAATCGGGAATAATATACATTTGCGTGGCTAGGTAGCGCGAGGGAGACAGATTGCCGCTGACAACCTGTGCGACCGTAGATTCGGGTATACGGAGGTATACAAAGAAAAAAGCAAATCCAAAGAGAAATATAGCCGACGGTAGTGTGCGCCTAATCGCGCCCCAAAGAGCCTCTCGGGTAAACATGTTCCCCGGCGAATGTGCCCACACGTAGGCTCCAAGAAGGAGGGGGAAGACATATCCCACCTCTTTGGATAAGCACCCAAGTAGCGGGGGGATGATATAGAGAAAATACCTTTGAGCAAGGGGCGAGTCTCGGTACAAAAGCAGTCCACCCATAATCCCCAATCCAGCCAGGATCTCTCCTCGCTGGACGATGTAATTTACACAGTCTGCAACTACAGGGTGAACGGCGAAGATGGCTGTGGCGCTCATTGCGACGAGATCGCTGTAGCCACTCCCTAGCCTCAGCTCCTTTCTGAGAAAGAGGAACATCAGTGCGAGAAGCGTGAGGAAGCACGCAAAGCTTGTGACGTGGAAGATTATTGGATCATAGCCCCCAGCTAGCCAATAATCTACGGCAAATGTGGAGAGCAGAAGTGGGCGAAACCCCGCACGATTCGCGACCCCAGTAGTAGTTGCAGGATCACTAAAAAAAGCAGGGATATTTTGCAAACTAGTTACGGAGGGGTTGTCTGTTATCGTCGGATAATCGTCAAATTGAAACGAGTTGCTGAAATGATTTGTGTAAGGCAGCGTTGCGATTATGATTAACGCTGTGATGTAGATCATTATTCGTTGCATATCGATACGTACTGTACAAATTGCCCAACTTTACAAATGCTTCCTGCCAATCCCTTTTTCGACCCCCGACCATGGGCCATCGTAACGATCTCACCGATCTCAGAGCGCTTGCAAGAGCATTCCCTGGAATATGCACTGGAATATGCACTCGAATTTGCTGGGCTACTATGGAGATAAGACAGCAATCATCTGTGGGTTTGAGGGAGGGAATAGTGGTGGTGAACCGAACAATATTCCGGTTGAAAGACTATCAGCCACCTGGGTTTTTATTCATTCTGCCGGTTATTCGGCTGCGACACTCCAGTTACGCCAACGCCTGCCTACGCGCATACTGGCTATACAACCCAGTGCCAGCAGAGAGCTGGGCGTGACTCCCCTCTTCAATCACCTTGCCGTCTTCAATGACAACGATCTGCTCTGCGCGGTGCACCGTTGCGAGGCGGTGAGAGATTAAGAGAACAGTAGATCGAGGGAGGTGCTCTTTGATAGTTTGCAGCACGGTTTCCTCAACTTCACTGTCGAGCCCTGAGGTTCCTTCATCAAGGATTAAAACGGGCGGTCGCCTTAGCAGCGCGCGCGCAATCGCAACTCGCTGCCGCTGGCCTCCACTGAGTTGAGCCCCCTGCTCTCCCAAAAGCGTGTCGAGCCCCTCTGGAAGATCTTTGATAAAATCCATAAAGCGCCACCCAGCAAGATGCTCAGAGATATCTTCACGAGAGAGGGTGTTATTACCAAAGACAAGATTCTCATAAATAGTAAATCCGAAGAGGTGCGGCTCCTGGGGGACCCATGCAATCAACGCTCGCACCTCCTCTTCGCTAAAGTCTTCAAGCGCTCTTTCTGAAATCGTTATTGTTCCTGATACGCGTGGATAGAAACGTAAAAGAAGCTGCACTATCGAGCTTTTCCCAGCACCAGATGGCCCAACAAGCGCCGTTGTCTTTCCTCCATCGAGAGTCAGAGTGACCCCGTTAAGAACACCGCTATTCGGTCGCGACGGATATGCAAATGAAACATCTGAGAAACAGATCGTCGGACCCTCTACCTGCTGAGTGAGTACGCTTGTAGACGACCGTACCTCTCTGCATTCCCCTCGAGCACTATCACCATCAAGCAGCTCAAATACTCGCTCTAATCCTCCAACACTCTGCATCAGCTCGGTGTAGGAGCTTATGAGAAACGCAAACGACACAGCAACTATCGCCCCATAGAGGACAAATGCCGCCAAATCGTTAAGGGGCAGCCGCTCTGAAACAACTAGGCTTATCCCGTACCACTGAACGAGAACCAGAAGCAGATTAAGCAGCAGACTTGCCCCAGAAGAAAACGACGCCGAAATAAAGGTTCGCTTCTCTGCTGCAACACGCGCCTCTGTATTGAGTACGTTAAATTTATTGACGGCATCACCCTGTGCTGCAAGGGACCGCACAATCTTTGCGCCACTAAAGCACTCTGCTGCAAATGCAGTAAGCGCTGCTAAGGCGCTCTGATATTTTCGCGAAGCGGCCTTTAAGCTGCGGATAAAAAGCGCTGACGTCGCCACCATCAAAAGCACACTCCCTACGAGTGCAACCGTTAGCCGCCACGACATCCAGGCCATAAGCACAACGCCAAAGAGAACTTGAACCCCGTAGCGTACGATGATTGAAAACTTTATCGAGACGGCGTCCTGGACAAGTGCTGCGTCAGAAGTAAGCCGCGTTGTAAGGTCACCAGATCGGTTGCCGTCGAAAAAAGGGATATTCTTGTAGGAGATCGCTCTAAAGAGGTGCGCCCTAAGTTCAGAGAACACCCGCTGTCCTATTAGTCCAAAGAG
>JBIIHY010000010.1:0-20788 GCA_044235305.1 Bdellovibrionota bacterium | reverse complement strand
CAAAGGCCGAGAGCGTCTGAGAATCTGTGGGTGGTTGAAACGCCTCTTCTCCGATCGCTTTGAAGGAGGAGTCCTGCATCTGCACGCCAGCAGCACCCTTAAGAGCACCAAATTTACGGTGCGTAATATCTATCCTTCCATCAAATCCATTCTGCGAAAATTTCGTTCCAGCCTCAGCACCCTCGTACTCTGTGTGGTCGTATTCGACTGCCCCTAACCGAGTAGTCACCGAATCAATCCAGCCGGTGTCATCACGCACCACACCTCTTACATCTAGACGTCGCCGCTGTGCATCAACACTGATATCTGGCTCACCGTTTGGTACACCGTAGGTCGAGTTATACTCACTCACTGCTGCTCCAAAATGCCCTGAGCCAAAGATGTATGAACCTCCCAAGGTGAGGTTATCATTATCCGTAAAGCTATACGGCAGCTTGCCCCGTGGCTCATCATACTCAAGGGGAGTGGACTCCCTGAGCGCCTCAGTGCGCGCGAATCCAGGAAAGCGAATATCGTCGCTTTTGCGGGCAAATCCATCAGCATGCAGGGCGAACTTTCCAACTGGCGCCGTAACGCTTACAACCCCCGCTCGCGCCTCATTTACCGTTTCCCCGCGCACCTCTGCTGTTCCCGTAATCGGCTTCTCCGGTAATGCTTCAGGGATACGATTATCAAAAACGTTTACGACACCACCAACTGCACTTGTTCCATACATAAGCGCTGCTGGCCCCCGCACTACCTCAATGCGATCTACTAAGGTCGACTCAACCGTTACGGTGTGATCGGGGCTCACATTTGAAACATCAAGGGTACTCACGCCGTTCTCAAGAACGCGGATCCTATCACCACCCAAGCCTCGTATTACCGGTCGACTAGATCCTGGCCCAAAAGAAGAAGATGCAACTCCAGGCTCAGCTCCCAGCGTGTCCCCCAACGAGGACTGCGCCTTGCTCAAGAGCTCCTCACCTGTCAGCACCGACACCGGCTGCGCCGATTTAAGAAGGGTATCTTGCAGAGGAGACGAGCGCACAATCACCTGACCAAGACGCACATCAGCGGAAGGTGTTGGTGATGGCGAAGGAGTCGCGCTCTGAGCAGCGACCGGCGCTGCATCAAAAGCTGCTACCAGCAACATACTCATACCGATTGCTTTTATACAAACCTTACTTAATGTGCCGGTCATCACTCCCTCCTACGAACACTCTCTACAACTACCGTACAGCACCACCTCGTGCCGCTTCATCGCAAACCCAGGTGGAACAAGGTGCTCAATGTGCAAGCCGCACCCCGGAACATCAAACATGCGACCACACGAATCGCAGTGAAAGTGGTGGTGGTGGTGCGAGGCACATTCACGTGTTTCATATCGATCCGGTGCGCCCGGAACCGAGACGGCTACAATTGACCCCTCCTCCACCATTCCGCGAACTACTCGATAAACTGTTCCAAGGCTCAGAGATGACAGCTTTGTGCGAGCACCGTCTAGCAATTCCTGCGGTGTAAGGGGGCGCTTTGCCTGACTGAAGACTGACGAAATAGCGGCCTTCTGTTTGGTGTTTCTTGGAGCTGTTGTCATAACGACCTCTTCGGGAGGCACTAGTAGTAATGAATTACCATTAGTAAATCAACCCCCCTCCCTAACAATCCTTTCCTAAATATTTGTTGCCAATACCCCACGACTGGTCCACCCTGCATCTACATGTCAACTACGTACTTCCGCTTCGATTTTCTCAAACAGGACCTAGCCGCAGGTTTCGTTGTGTTTCTCGTGGCTTTACCCCTCTGCCTCGGCATAGCGCTAGCTTCGGAAGCCCCCCTTCTGTCCGGTGTAATTTCAGGGGTAGTAGCAGGGTTGCTGGTGTCTCTGATTTCAGGAAGCGAGCTCAGCGTTAGCGGTCCAGCAGCAGGCCTTACGGCTACGGTCATAGCTGGCCAACTTGCCATTGGTTCGTTTGAAGGGCTGCTGGTCGCCACTACCCTATCGGGCTTTATACAGATCCTCCTCGGTGCCATCCGGTCTGGTCATCTAGCGTCGCTTTTTCCGGCCAGCGTAATTAAGGGAATGCTGGCTGGAATCGGGGTCATTATCATCCTCAAACAACTTCCCTATGCCTTCGGTTGGACAGGAGACTTTGACCTCGAGGATGGACTCTCAACGATGTTTACCTTTCAGAACTCACACCTCATCCTTAAAGCATCCATAGGTGCCATTTCTTTCGGGTCTCTGATTATTTCGCTCGTTGGGGCAATAGTTCTCATCGAGTGGCACAACCGCGCTCAACGTGGCGGCGCCTTCTTTAAAAGTTTTCCAGGTGCTCTTGCTGCAGTGATTGTTGGTGTTCTGCTCAATCAGGCATTCCACCAGTGGCTACCACATCTTGAGATTTCTCGAGAATCAGGGCAGTTAGTTGCGCTCCCCGCCCTGAGTAGCCCTGCAGATATTCTCTCTCTCATGCCGAGCGATTGGTCCTTGTGGATTCAAAACAAATCCGTGTGGGCAGTAGCGCTCGCCATTGCCATGGTGGGTAGCGTTGAAACTCTCCTCTGCGTTGAGGCCACTGATAAGCTGGACCCTCTGCGCCGCATCTCACGACCCAACCGTGAGCTGGTCGCCCAGGGAATCGGAAATGCCGTATCTGGCGCGCTTGGAGGACTGCCTCTAACCTCGGTCATTGTGCGCAGCAGTGCTAATATATACGCCGGCGCTCGTACTCGAATATCAGCTTTTGTGCACGGATCTCTCCTGCTCCTTTGCGTTGCCTTCCTACCCGGACTTTTAAATTCCATTCCCCTCGCTTCGCTGGCAACAGTTTTGATATTCGTCGGCTACAAGCTTTGCAACTTCTCTGTGTTCAGGCAGATGCGAGAATCGGGATTCGATCAGTTCGTGCCGTTTGTGGTGACACTATTAAGCGTTGTTTTTCTCGACCTACTGTCAGGCGTTGCCATCGGTACCATGGCGGGGTTGTTCTTTGTGCTTAAGATGAACTACCATGCAGCCTTTACTGCTGTCCATGAAGATGACTTTTATCTTATCCGATTCAACAAAGATGTAAATTTCATCCAGAAAGTAGCCCTAAAGAAGACACTTGCTCGAATCCCAGACTATTCCTCAGTACTGATTGATGGCGGCTCTGTCATGTTCATCGACTACGACATCTTGGAACTTCTCCACGATTTCAAGCGCTCAGTTGCTGACCGACATATCACAGTGACATATAGAAATTTCATCTCAGCACGGAACCGTGCTGCTCTGGAAGAAACCGCACCTGCTTAGGGAGATCACGATGGACGCCTACAAACGACTTCTTTTGGCTAACAAAGCCTGGGTTCAAGACAAGCTGTCTCTATCGCCAGATTTCTTCCAGCAGCTTGCTAAGGAGCAAAAGCCTGAATTTTTATGGATCGGGTGTTCAGATAGCCGCGTTCCAGCAGAAGAGGTGACCGGTACTCAACCAGGGGAGATCTTTGTTCATCGAAATATCGCAAATCTCGTGAACCATACGGACTTTAATCTGCTTTCAGTACTCTCGTTTGCGGTAGAATACCTTAAGGTCAAACATGTCATCGTATGCGGTCATTACGGGTGCGGCGGAGTTCGCGCAGCTCTTTCACGCCAAAAATACGGTGTCCTAGACGAGTGGCTACGCCAAATCAAAGACACATACTATACCCACCACGATGAGATTGAAGCAGCAGGGGACTTTGATGTTCAAGCTAACAAGCTCGTGGAATTAAACATTCACGAGCAGATTCGCAACTTAATGAAAACAAAAATTATTCAGCGCGCTTGGCACGAAGAGAAACGCCCCACCCTGCATGGATGGGTATACGGGCTAAACGATGGGCGTATAAAGAACCTTTACAAGCTTGAGCCGGGCTCGCCCATACACGATGTTTATCGGTTTAACTTTGATGAGCCCGATAAGTAGTAGAATTCTCATCTAAGCTCTACTTTTTTTGCAACCCACGGTGTTGTCAGCTGATTTCTAAGCAACTTCCCCTCACCCTGCTCGATTACCTCTCTATAAACTGCAAGTAAGCCTGTGTAGAGGGGGTTAATTATGAAAGTTGTGCACGCAACGTTATTCGCACCGAATATACCGATTGAGTTGACGGCGCAGTGTGCCGTGGCTATCCATAAGCACACTAGGCAGCAGCTCCACGCCCGAGCCAAACGCTTTAAACAACAGGCGAGAAGATATCTCGCACGTCGCTACGAACGCACAAAAGCTAGTGGCTACCAAACCGGTATTACTGAGGGGAAGGCTGAATTTGGAAAGCTCACTCATGATATTGTCGCGTGCTACCAGCACGCCAGCGAAATTGCAGCTCAAGAGAGCCGGAAGCTCGCCCTACTACTAGCCGACCAAGTGGTAGAGTCGCACATTACTGAGCACCCTGAGTCGCTCGTACACTGGTTCAATCGAGCAACCACGATACTACGAGCCGAGGGCAATCTTGCTCTGCTAGTCCACCCCCGCCTTCACAAAAGTGTTTTAGAGATACAACACCTCCTCCCTGCGGGGCTCCGACTTGAAATCAACTCGGCGCCTGCTGCACCTGATTTTACCCTTACATGCAATTCAGGAGCAGTTGAGTTCTCGTGGCGCGAAGCACTTGAGACGCTCGCAGCAAACGGCGCTGCAGAAAAACGATAGGAGGCGGAGGATGAATATGAGAGCAGATGGCTTCACAGTAGCGGGTAGTATCGTATCGGTCCATGGCAATTCAATTATGGCTCGACTCCCGCAGGCCTCGTTGGGTGACCTATGTTGGATAACGACCAGAACCGGAACGCCCATTCGCGGACAGGTGGTCGGGTTTCAGAACGATCTCTTCTCTCTCGCACTATTTGAAGAGCCCTCGGGAATAGCGCCCGGTCTAGCCGTACGAACCAAGCTTCGCCAACTCACGATTCCTGTGGGCCCAGAGCTACTAGGTCGCGTGATCAACCCTCTTGGTGAACCGATCGATACCACTCAAAGACCTCTTACCGTGCCGCTCTCAGTGTCGTTGTGCGCCAAGCCCCCTCGCGCTGCAGCTCGACCAGCTATAAAAGCGGCGCTAGAAACGGGAGTAAGCGCACTTGATGGATTCTGCACTATTGGCAAGGGGCAACGAATAGCTATTTGCGCCAGCGCCGGCGTTGGCAAATCTTCACTCTTAGCCGCAATCGCGCGAAACGCTGACGCTGATGTTATTGTTGTAGCGCTGGTAGGAGAACGCGGCCGAGAAGTGCGCGAATTTATCGATGATACCCTGGGCCCCGCGGGCCTAGCTCGCAGCGTCATCGTTGTTGCAACCAGTGACGACTCTTCCCTGATGCGACAAACGGCTCCTTATACAGCTACAGCTCTAGCTGAATACTTCAGAGACCAGGGGAAAGATGTGCTACTAATAGTTGATTCGCTCACAAGAATGGCTCGAGCGGTACGAGAGACAGGCTTAGGAGCTGGAGAGCTGCCTGTCCGCCACGGGTATACTAATTCCGTATACACGCAACTCCCACAGCTATTGGAACGAGCAGGAACATCAGAGCGTGGCACTATTACCGGAATCTACACAGTGCTGACAAATCAGGAAGATGATATTGACCCGTTAGCAGATGAAGTAAAAAGCCTTCTCGATGGTCACATTAATCTCCGTCAAGAGCTTGCGGCATCGGGAATACTACCTGCCATCGATATTACTACGAGCATCTCTCGGCTATTTGAGCGCGTCTCAGAACCGAATTACATAGTAGCCACACGAAAGGTAAGAAGCGCCGTCCGGCGTTTATGGAAGGAGCGCGAACTTCTTATGATGGGCGGTACTCCAGACAACGAGATGCGAACCATACTACACAACCAGCAAAAGCTGCTCGAACTTATAACTCAAGACTTACGCACCCCTATAAGTCTGGCAACGACCCGCGAACGGGTCGCTGCCGTGAGTCAAACGTTAGCGACAAACTAGACTGCGATTGCTAACTGCCCTGCGTCCTGCGCCATTACCCGAGAAACCTGAGGGCTTCTCTCAAGCTGCTCGCATAAGGACAACATCTCCTCCTGGGTAGCTACTCTTCCATCAATATTGATCTCAATCGATGCAACAGGGAGATAGGAGAGGTTAACAGCTAGGGTCACCGGTCCTGGACGCTTTCGCTCAGGATTGGTCCTGAGAATACATCTGCGGATAAAGCAAATGCCGTGGTGATCACATCCGAACATCTCAGCAAGCCACTGCGGCTGCTTTGATATCGCGTAATCGAGACTAGACGCTAAGGAGTTAGCTTCTCCCCTCAAAACCGGCTGCTCATGACAGGCAGCAGTTTTGAGCAGTAGAAGCGAAAAAGCTTTCACAGCAGATGTCCACTGAAACGACCCAGCAGAACGAAACGCTCCTCCTGTCTTCCCACGAACAGTCAATCGAGGAACTGATGAGATTCCATCAACGAAACTGGTTTCTACGAGTTCGCCGAAGTTGAAGTAAAGGGTCACTTTTTTCATAATCGCTGTCTCCTTGCGTTAGACTCAACAGAGAAATAGCCCAGAGAAGATCTACCGGCAAATCAGAGTCAAATTCAGCAAGTGCGTGGATCCGATTTTGTGTTTTTTGACAGAACAGGCCCAGAATTGCAGTTCTTGCGAATGAAGAGCACACACGGGCTGATTACAGTTAAACAGACCTCGCGACTACCTTACCATATGAAATTACTACATTTTTAGCGCCTCTCAGGGTGCACAGCAAAGCACCTAAAACTGCACAAAAAACCCTTTCAACCGCCCTGCTGGTATTTTCACGGATTACTGCATTGAATTCAGTGCAAGCGGAATATCAACGCTTTCCTTTGAATACCTTCACTCGGTAGTGAATAATTTCGACCAAAAACAAGGACACATTTTGATCGAGCAATCCAAAAGCAAAATCGATACAACGAGCGTGCAGCCCGCAATGCCCCCAGCACGGCCGTGCTCTGCGAATGCATTTGAATCTCTGCGCGCTCCCCAGGTTGACAAGCGACATCCCCGTGAGAGCACCCGACTACCCACGCCGAAAGATGATTCGTCGACTATCAGCCGTGCCGCCTCAACAATGAGAGCACTCGCAACTTCATTCGGCTCAACGGTGTGCTACAGCTTCACCGGAGTTTTCAATCAAGCAGCCAGAGGTGGAGTAGCCGATATATCCCTGTATCCAAACCCGCTTCTCTATTGCGGCTTGAGGTCTGGTGTAGCAGCCATAGCAACATATCTCAAAGATAAACAAATCATTCAAAAAGCTGGTTTTGCAAAATCATGGCAGACAGTCGGCCCCGAAGGTCGAACGATGTGCCTATTGATGGGACTAAACAACGCTCTCTGGGTGCCAGCGTTTATGCTTACCGACCTTGCCAGCGCGATAGTAATTTCGTGCGCGCAACCATTTGTTCATGCGCTATATGAACGTATCAAGATGGGGAAGAGCCTTTCGCTCTCCCAAGTAGCGAGTCTAACTCTTACTGGTGCAGCACTGACAAGCATCACACTCAGCGCTAGTAATTCACCGCACCACTATCCTCATGCACTCTGGGGGAATCTTGCCGCTGCTGCGGCAACGGCGTGCTACTCCATTTTCGGAATTATGAACAACAACGCAATCGAAAGGGCTAAACGCTCTGCTCACGGCACAGAAGCTCAACTATCAGCGCAGCGTGAAGCACAGGAGAGGCTTGCCCCTGTGCCCTTCTTCTCTCAATTAAGTGCTTCTTTGATCGGATTTGGCCTGTTCGTCCCATTTCATTCGGGCCCACTTCTATCAGGCGGCCTTGGCATTGCCGCTGCCACAACTCTCACAATGGCATGCCTTCAAGGGCTCGCGGCAGCCGGTGGTTTGCACCTTCGAGCAAGAGCGACCCAAACAACTAGTCCGCTCGTTGTTAGCTTAATCGCCAATATTCAGGTAGGACTAACACCAGTACTCGGATATCTTATCTTCAAAAGCACCGTTCCTGACTTCGCTATACTGGGCGGATTTTTCTCATGCGCAGCTTCAATGGTGACAATTGCGGAGCAGTATAAAAAACAAAAGCCCGCCACATAGCACTTGGGGCTTGAGCTCCTCCCCTCCGCCGTTAAAAACGACAGTTGACTAGGTGACACAGAAGATACCGGCAAGACACCTACCTAGTTGGTATTCTTACTTTTTCCAAGAGTTCCTGCGCTTCCTCAGCGAGCGCCGCACCGTTTTCTAGGCGACCGCCACAAATAAGTACTGCCAAGCACCAAGTGGGGGTATAATCATAGGATATCAAGGGCTAGCTGAGAGACCGTGCAGGTAACTGCGATTGCTCAATGGGCTAGCAACAGGTCGGGAGCTTTGAGGACATGGTAGAAACGGGGGTATTCGCCGCCGGCAGTCTCGCCAACCGCGACGAAACGTGTCAGCTTCTTTCGCCAGAAGCGCTTCATACCCTCACCCATCTAACTCTTCCAGGCAAAAAAGAAACGCTTTCATCCGCAGACTTTATCGAACACCTGTTTGCGCGCGCTCCGCGGGAGCTACTCAAGGGACGAACCTCAGCGGAGATAGCTCGAGTTACCTCTGATACCCTCTGCATTCTTGAGGAGATGCCTCAAGCACCACACAGTATCGCGATCAAAGCTTGTAAGGGTCTTCAGGGCTCTAGTCTCGTTATTGCTCTTCCTGACTGTCCTTTTATCATAAGCTCCATCGCCGAGCGACTAGCGGAAGCGCATGTTACTGTCGAAACATTTCAGCATCCCATTTTCGTTTTCCGAGGCTCGACTGTTGCGCTGTCGTACATCGAGTTATCAGATCCAGAGGAGCCCGCAGACCTAAGCCCGCTTACTGCTTCACTCCACAGCACCCTTGCCTCACTTGAAGTTATAGTTGCTGATTTTGATGCAATGCGCTCGGCGACGACCAGCTCAATTACAAAACACCAGCACTCAGTCACCTCATCCCCTTTCGGTGAGCTACAGCTATCTGAGGTTAGAGACTTTGCTCGATGGCTAGCAGATGGCAGCTTCTTTTTTCTCGGAACAGCACGGTGGGCTCTCGATGACTCCTTGAGAGCCTCCGACGAGTTGGGCGTTTATCGAACCAGCGATAAATGCAAAGAGAACCTCGTTCATGAAGTACGCGAGGACATACAAGCCTTAATTACCAGTGGACATCAGCTCTCTATTCGCAAGTTCAGAACGAGCTCTCCGGTCCATCGTCCGGCCACCGTGGTAAACATCCTGATTAGAGAGGACAGTACTCCCTCTTCTGTTATATCAATCTCTGGCTACCTAACATCAAAAGCATGGGCGCATGAATCAGAGGATATACCTATCTTAAGACTCAAAGTAGCCCAGATAGTTACTCAAGAGGGTGTACTAGCCAATACCCACGACTACAAATATCGCATCGAGGTCATCGATAACATGCCCACCGATGAAGCGCTCTCAATGCCTGTCGGTGACATTTCCGAAATCGCACAACTTGCTCTAGGAGTTTTTAGTTCGCACTGTATGCGCACAAAAGTATTCCTTGACGCTCTACGACGCCGCACACTGACCGTAGTAATACTACCCACCGAGCGCTATAGCGCAGCTATTAGGAACTCTATTCAAAGCACCCTTGAAAAAACTCTGCGTGCCCCGACGGGATCTAGTGACGTACACCTCGACTCGAGCAAACGCCGCCAGCTACGGCTCTATATAAGCACCCCCTTACCGCGCGACTTTTCTGGAAGTATCCCTGAAGAGCTTCTGTCTCGCTCTTTCCAGCATGCAGCATCGACATGGGACGAGCGACTTACGGAAGCCCTGCCCGAACGATACCAGGACCTCGCCATCCAAGGGATATTCCCTCAGGATTACCAAGCGGCTACGGAGCTTCAAGAAGCCGCTGTCGACGTATCAACGATTGAGTCGTTGTCTCCGTCTTCGCCGATTGCTGTGTCGATATTTTCAACCCCTGAGAGCCCTAAACCTCCCCTACTTTCGATCTTCTCGCTAGGAACTACCATCTCAATTAGTCAAGCTACTCCCGTTTTGGAGAACATCGGCCTCGAGGTCTTGAGCGCTCACTCATACCCCTGCGTGCTACAACGACGGACAATCTACCTTCTAAAACTTGCCGTTCGTCCATATGATGGCGAAGCCATAAATGCAGCCGCTTTCAACGCTGCCGTCGCCCGGGGATTGACTGAGGTCTTACGTGGGAGGGCCTTAAATGATCCTCTTAATCTTCTCCTTCGACGAACGCCGCTAAGCGTTCGAGACATCACAGTCTTGCGCGGTTACTGTGCTCTACTATGGCAGATAAAAAAAATCTCAACGAAACGCACCATGTGGGAAGCCCTCGCCAACGCTCCGGATGTTGCACTAGCGCTCTTTCGTTTATTTCAAGATATGTTTGATCCCTCGATACATATCAGCCTTGAGGAGCGCAGGACAAGGCAAGCATCCCATGACCACTTCATTCGTGAAGCCTTGCGGCGCGTTCCTGACATCTCTCATGACCGCGTTCTTAGGTCTCTCTTTACACTTGTTCAAAATACAGTCAGAACCAATTTCTACAGAGGCAGTGATACCCTAGCCTTCAAAATAAAGCCTCAAACAATCGAATTCATGCCTCATCCACGTCCTCTATTTGAGATATTTGTCTTTTCACCGCGGATAGAAGGAACCCACCTACGAACCGCTCGCGTTGCTCGCGGCGGAATCCGGTGGAGCGAGAGACTCGATGACTATCGGTCTGAAGTCCTGGGTCTGATGAAAACTCAACGTGTCAAGAATGTGATCATCGTACCAAGCGGTGCTAAAGGCGGGTTCGTCATCAAGCAGACTCCCTCTGATTCGGAGCAGCTCTCTGCACACGTTGAGCGTGCCTACCGGGAGTACATTAGTGCGCTTCTATCTCTCGCTGACAATGAAGTGAAGGGCGCAGTTGTTCATCCACCTGAGTGCATCATCCACGACGACCCTGACCCCTACTTTGTAGTGGCAGCCGACAAAGGCACCGCCACGTTTAGTGATGTAGCGAATTCGATAGCGGTCAGTGAGTTCTCTTTTTGGCTTGGTGATGCCTTCGCGTCGGGCGGCTCAAATGGATACGACCATAAAAAGTACGGTATCACGGCAAAAGGAGGGTGGGAGTGCGTCCTCAGGCATTTTAGAGACCTAGGCATTGACTACGAACAGAAGTCATTTACCACCATTGGTATCGGCGATATGTCAGGGGATGTCTTCGGCAACGCAATGCTCCTAAATCGAAACATTTCGCTTATTGCCGCTTTCAATCACAAGCATATCTTCATCGATCCGCGTCCCGACAATGACAAGGCATTCGCCGAGCGACAACGACTATTCACCACTCCTCGCACCCAATGGTCAGATTTCAGGCAGGATGCAATCTCAAGTGGCGGCGGTGTTTTTAATCGTTTCGACAAGGAAATTACCCTGAGTGCTGAGGCTCGGTCCGCCCTGGGAATCGGGGACTCTGCTCCCACCACGATGGATGGAGAAACGCTGATCACTTTCATACTGCGTGCGCCCGTGGACCTGATATGGAACGGAGGAATTGGAACCTACGTCAAAGCTAGCTCCGAATCCCACGGTGATGTAAACGATGGTACGAACGATCGCGTGCGCATAAATGCCGACGAACTGCGAGCGCGGGTGGTTGGCGAGGGTGGAAATCTTGGCTTTACCCAGCGGGCTCGGGTTGAATTTGCTCTACGAGGCGGGAGGATTAACACCGATGCAATAGATAACTCGGGTGGCGTAGATCTCTCCGACCACGAAGTAAACCTCAAACTCCTACTGAATCCTCTTGTTCGAGACGGATCCCTGCACCTTGATGAACGAAACACACTTCTTAAGGGAATCGCCGCCGATGTAGTCGAGTCGGTACTTCACCACAATCGTTCTCAAGCTTTGATGTTAACTATCGCCCAGCGACGTTCTGCTGATTCAATCGAGCACTACCGCACCCTCATTCGCGACATGAATCGGCTCGGGTATCTTGACAGGACCCGCGACAACCTCCCAAGTGACGAAGAGCTTGATGAGCGTGCCTCACTCAAAGCAGGCCTTACCCGTTCTGAGCTGGCATTTTGTAGTGCTGCAGTGAAGATGTGGATTAAAGAAGAGCTTTGCAAATCCGATCTCTGCCTTGATCCAAGCCTTAACAGTATTCTCATGAACTACTTTCCTGCCGCGGTAAGAGAACGTGTTCCTGACTCAATTAGAGAGCACCCACTCCGCCGGGAGATCGTAGCCAGTGAGCTAGCAAATGAAATCGTCTCTGCGATGGATATACCTGTTGTGTACACTACTGCGACAGCATCCGGCCATACACTACCGGCTATCGTGTCGTCACTCGTTGCCGCAGACCGAATCTTAGGCCTCTCAGCCCTACGGGCTGCCCTTCATACACTCGACCGCATAGGAGACGTTGAGGCTTTTCTAGACTCGTGGGAACTGTGTGGTGACACCCTCCGAAAGGCTGGAGTGTGGCTTGTAGGTTCCCATCCCACGTCAACCCCCCTTAGCGAGCTCATAGCCCTATATCAACCGGGCTTCGATTCGTTGTTGCGAGACGAAATGCAATCACTTCGAGAGCCACTCCACAATCTCGATAAGGCCGCATCAGCGCGACTGGCGCTGCTCCCCAAGATTGTGACTATCCTAGAGGTGTTGTGGACCGCTCAGCAGTATAACAAATCCGCGTCAGATGTTGCCAAGGTCATGGGCGTAGTTGTAGCGACTATGCTGGTACAACCAGTCTTGTCAGCAGAGCAGACAGTCCGGGCTACCAACAAGTGGGAGCAAGAGCTCATTCGGGCTTCCTATGAGGAAATACGAAGGTCGCTTTCACGAATAACTGGCCAACTATGTGCCCAGGGAATAACTACGAGTGAGGCGGTCCGTGCACACCTGGCTGCTACTTCTGGATTTTCTAGTCTTTGTTCAACACTGAGCGACCTCTCTCAACGAACAGGAGGGGAGTTTTCACTTGAAGTGGCGGCGCTCCCCGTTATCGCTCGACAGTTGCGTCTCATGCAAAAGACATAAGGGCGGTCTGGCTTATGAATTCTTCTTATATGAAGAGCAGCAGCCCAATAAGTTCGTCGTTACACTACCACCGTGCACTTATTGAGCTGCTGAGAGGGAGCTTAAAGCAATTTCCCTAATTCGGCGCCGATGCACCTACCCCTGTCGCTGAGCCCTTTTCAATCATCTGTCGAAGCTCAAGCGCTCTAGTATTCTGCGGCTCGAACAGGAGTATCTTCTCGACCTCCATGCGCGCCCGTTGCATTTTACCCTGCGCGAAGAGAACTCCAGCAAATGAGTACAACATATCAGTGCTTGCCGGGTGAATGTCGAGATACCGAGCGAGCAATACCTCTATTTCACCGTACTTCTTGAGAGGATATCCCACCTGAAGCACACCCAACAACGCACGCTGATTCTCAGGATTTGAATCCACAGCCTTCTTAAAGAGGTCAAATGCAGACTCTGGCTTCTTACCAACCATCTCGCACAGTCCGAGGCCTGCCAACGCTACATCGTAGCCAGGCCTAGCAGAGAGCGCGCTCTCGAAATAGTGCTTGGCATCGGTCCATTTCTGAGACTCAGCAGCCAACGCACCCTTACCACACAAAGCGCGAGCGTTTACGCTATCAAGCGATAAGATGTCATCGTAAACTCTCTCAGCGTCCGCCAACTTACCATCAGCAACAAGAAACTCAGCATCTAAGCATTTCGCACGAGCCTCCTGCTGTGGTGTCATACCGAAGGCGTTGCGTATAGACTCAAACACCTTGCGCGCCTCTTCAACTTTTCTATCTCGGCGAAGATCCTCAACGGCTGCCAACTTCGAATCAATATATCCACTACCCTGATTAATGCCGCTTCCTGGCTGCATCGGCGGGACGGGATTAATCCGTTTGGCGGGTTCTTCAGCTTCCGTAGCAACAGCTGACACCTTCTCAGTAGCTACTACTTCGACAGGCTTTTCTTGGGCACCGACCTTCCACTCAGCTATCTTCTGAGAAAGGGCTGCGAGCGAGTCATTGAGGCTCTCACCTACCCCCAACCCAAGAGCTGGTGTTTTCGCTGCGGCCTGCGTTGGAGACGGAGAGATACTTACCTCGGCCTTCTGCATCTGCAATGCGAGCTGTTTCTCTATAAGCTGCTTTAGCTCCCTAGCTGACTCATTAGCAGGCTGTGCAGCTATAACCTTCTCAACTTCTGCAAGAGCTTGCGACTGCTTATCTAACTTGAAGAGACACCCCGCCAGACAGAAACGCATCGACGAATCTGCGGGTTTAATAGCCAGGTAACGTAATAGCGCAACCTCAGAGGATGCCATCTCACCAGTCTCAAATCCGCACCGCAGTAGCTGATTAATACTAACCAAGTGAGTTGGATCAGTGGCAAGTGCTTTCTCAAAATAGGCCATAGCGGCCTTGAACTGTCCATTTAACAGGTCACACATTCCTCGACCAGCTATCACCTTTACGTCGTTTGGAGCAAGCTTGATAGCCCGCTCAAAGTATCCTAGAGCCCTCGGAACATCGCTCTTAGCAAGCCATACCGCGCCAAGCCCTTTCAAGGTGCGCGGGGAGTTCGGGTCGATAACCTCAGCTTTCTCTAGTAGAGAGATGGCCGTGTCCAAATCTCCCTCTTTTGCGGCAAGCTCTCCACGCTCAACGGAATCGGCTAAATCGGTAGTATCTGCAGAGAGGTCATACATTGGCATAGCTGCTCCTGTAGTCACGGTGCTTTCAACCGCCGCACCTTGCTCTTGTTTTATTCCCAAAACGTTTTCGTAGGCAGCAAGTGTCTGCTCTACGGTTGCATTCCATGTAAAACGACTTGCTATATCACCGAGCCCTGGCTTTACCGGAGCGTAGTAGGCGGCAGAAACAGCAGCCTCGATGGAGTCCTCATCCCACGGCAGGCAATAAAAGGCACTTGTACCGAGATAGTCAGCCGTCGTTCCAGTACGGGTAGCGACAACATTCTTGCCATGTGCTGCAGCCTCCAAGGAGACGAGACCCGGTAGCTCAAACCAACTCGCTAACACATGCACCTTGCACGCCGCATAGGCTGATGACAACATTTCGGGCGATAACCTATCGAGAACAATCGTTCGTCCCTTTCTCTTAAACGAGCGAATCGCTTCTGTGTAGTCTGGCTGATACGTAAACCCGCCGCTGGCAAATACAACGGTCAGCTCGGAGTGCTCAAGGGCCTTAAGGAGCATCAACTGATTCTTCCGGCTCTCGAATCGGCCAACACAAAGGACGAAATCACTTACTCCATACTCCTTGATAAAAGCCTCTGGCCCTACATGAGCTCCAACCTCGTGTCCAAGCGGTATCACCGTTGGGGTCTTTGCCTTCGGATAATCGCGCTCAATAGCCTTCCTCTCACTCTCGCCATTTGCAAAGAGTGCTGCTGCATGAGTAGCGACCCAGTCATTATCAAAGCGAGCTGCTCGCGGTACCAAAGCGAGGTTTATTTTATATTTCTCCCAGAATTCCTTATCCTGACGACGAGCAACATATTCCTTCAAACGAGTTGCAACCGCTTGGGACTGATTGTGAAACTCAGGCACCTCTTCGTACAGCGTAGTTACCACAAAGGGCACACCAGCTTTAACTGCCGCCTCTGCTCGCTCCCGAGTAAGCTCCGGGGTTGCGAAATTGAAGAGATGAACCAGGTCAAAGTTGCGCGGGTCTGCATGCCCGGTCAAGTCGACGGTGACATTGCACCCTCGAGCAATTAGCCCATCCCGCAGGTGCTCAAGCACCACCGTGTCGCCACCGCGAGCCGAAAAAGTCGCCGTCCTATTCTGCATCAGGATGCGAAGGGGCTTCACTGCTTTCTTAGGGTTGTACGTAGTAGTCACGGGACTCTCCTTTTTTGTGTCCGTTTCCCGCAGATGCCTTGGCAAAAACGAAAAACCGATTGAACTGTATATCTGTGATAGTAAAACCGAGATCTCCTTCCATGAATGCTTTTCGGCGTATGCCTTTGCATTCTTAGTCAGCTCTGTTTGCAGAGTCTCATCCGTAAGAAGAAGTTCCGCAGAGATGGCTGGCTTATATCCGTCTGTCATGTGCCAGACTGCATCCCCGAACGCCAGCATAGCTGGGGCAAGGGATCCCGCCACAAGGGCACCTGCTCCGATGGCAAGAGAGCCGGCTAGTGAGCTCTCGATATAGCGCGAACGATAGTCGAGCATGACGAGATCAGCAGCAGCTAAGTATTCCTGCACCTGTTCGTCAGGAACATAAGAGGTGACAAAAGTTACATGCTTCCCTTCTCCAACCGTCGCGGCAAAGTCTTGCAGCTTACGCAGATAGTCTACCCCGCGAGGTGAATCGGACCTTGTTTGTCCAACAATTACCCCATGCG
Source organism: Bdellovibrionota bacterium (assembly GCA_044235305.1). Lineage (GTDB taxonomy): Bacteria > Bdellovibrionota_C > UBA2361 > UBA2361 > OMII01 > OMII01. The sequence goes on along the minus strand of JBIIHY010000010.1, from coordinate 4,382 downwards.
CCGGAATACTGCGCTTTCTAAGGTGCAACACTGCATCGATAACAGAATCAAGGCCCTTGTGAGGCTGGATGAATCCGAGCGAGACGATCAGTTTGTCGTTCTGTGGCAACCCTAGTTTCGCCCGCAAGGAGGCCTTTGTTTCATTCGCTTTCGGCTCACGGATGGTCACGCCAAGCGGCAACACATCCACAATCTGGGGCTTAGCCCCGCAGGCAATCGCTTCAATACGACTTTCAGGTGAGTGTACTATGACCCTATCGGCATTACTTAGGAGTGCATGACCGCCGCTATTCAAAGAGTAGATGCAATGGAGCTCCACAATTACTTTGACTCCCTGCTTTCTGATACGGCCGAGAAACTTACTGAAGTTGGGCTCACTGAAAAACTCGGCCTGACCATTTATGTGCAGGACCCCTATTCCAGCTTTCTGAACTGCTTCCTCCAACTGCGTATAGTCCCGGGGAGGCTGGTTGTCTTCGTTTCTTATCCAGCAGCGAATGACGAATGACTCATCAGCGGAAGTTAATGGCTGTTCCAGCTCGGAGAACACCACAAAGTGGCTCTCGTTGAACTGCGAGACAAGAAACTTTGCATAGGTGGCCAAACCACAGCGCTGATTCCAGGTCGTGAGAAATCCAACGCGCGAAGCCGTAGCCTCATTGCGAGCTGTCTGCACGTTGTCACTATTGTGTCCTGCGTTTTGACTCACTGTTATTCTCACCTACCGAACCGGTTACATCGATGCCAGGGGGAACCCTGGACTCCGGTCATTAGTGCTTATGATGCAGAGAGTGCTGTTTTGGCCGCGAAAAAGTGAAGTAGGACCAGAAACTTCTCTGGAGGCCCTAGAGGTGCGAAGGCGCGAGGAGCCTTATTACATTAGTAGTATAGGAGCTTCCTCGAAGGACCACCACCAGTGGACAAACCACCGTTTGGGAGGCGGGTATTTCTCGAACGGGCGGACGCCGAGACGAAGCAACTATCACGCAGTTGCGACCCGCCACTCCTGCAAGGTGCATAACCTTTAATAGAAGTCATACGAACACAACCAGTAGCGATTGAGGACCCACCCTTCTTTGGACCAACTACACAACTAATCCTATGGGTAGCCACTTCGCTCTGCTGTAAATCACAGCGGAGAGCCTAAAAAGCCCCCGCGCAGAGAGCCCGCCTCTGCGTACTATACAGCCGCTGAAGACGATTGCACTTCGCGTGCTGCCTTTCGGCAGGCGTCTTCGAGCTTATCAAGCTTTGGCTCAAGTTCCTTCTCAAGGCTCTCACCGAGGGCCCACCAGGATTGATAGAGCTGCTGTTGGCAGATCCGCTTGCAGGTGTCCGAAATATCATTTACCTGAGGCGTAATATCGAGTTTTGCCCTTTTAGCGTCTGAAACGAGTTGGGTCAGTGTGCCATACCACTCAAAGAAGGCCCTCAGAGTCTCTACGGCAACCTTCAAGCGCTTATTACCCGTCTGCATATCGCCATCTTGAAACCCCTTACGGGCATCGCGAAACTCAAAGTAGCAAGAACGAACGACACGGGAAGCGTCCTGAAGACGGGTAGCGACGTAATCCTCAGGATGCCCAGTTTCAATCGCGAGAACGCCAGCCTGCAACTGGCTCACGTTCATGGCCCACTCTTCGTCACTAAGCTCTCGATCATCAAGCAGTATCTGAGTAATCATGTGCTCAGGGTCGATAGACGCCTTGATGAGCTCAACCAGCTCAGTAAAACGCTGAACGCTAGTAATATCGAAGTCGGTGAATTGGCCATTTATGCGAACGCGAAACATATAACCCCCAATAACGTACCTTTTAATCCCTTTGCTTTTAACAACCCTTCACTGTCTACCAGCTCTTAAAAATCCCTCTTTAACATCCAGAAGCTTGTCTTACGAGTTAGAGTAAAAAATTCGATATTTTTCAGCTCTTCTCTCTAGGTCTCGATAAATGCTCTTCATTTGAGATGCAAGGTCCAGTGGATCGGATCCCTGTAAATTCTCTTTTGCAAAAACAAACATACGGGTCATAGGTGCCATCGGAGCATGGTGAAACCCTAACTGTTCGATTTCTCTATCTAATTCAACAATCTCTTTATTTACCGCGCCAAGCTTCGCAGCTGGGGCTGATGCGTCTTTTACGTACTCAACCAGCTCGGCAAGCAGCTTTTGGCCCTTCACAGCACACGCCTCGACCTCATCAAGCCCCTCTACCGGCTCAGGCTGCAGAGCGAGCAATGACTTGCCCTTCTCCTTTGGAAGGGGCAACTCACCAAGATCGTCCAGCCACAGCTTCCTATACGTACGGCGATGCCGCTCTAAGGGGTCTCTATTCTCTGTATTGATCGCTACAAGATCACAAAACCCATTCTCGTCAAAAACTGAGCGGTATATCGTAACCATGCGAGGATCCGCTACACCAGGATCGACAGAAAAGACATCTCCTGCAACTCGTTGCATCGTTAACGTTGCAACCAACTCTGGGGAGATTTGATCGTGGCAATCGGGTCGACCGCAAGCCTTGTTGGGATTACAGGGTCCACATCCAATTACCGGCTGAAGGATGATATTACCCTCGCTGTAGGGACCAGTCTCAAATCCGAAAGCAGACGCCAAAAACATTGCAACAACAGGAGTTCCTACAGCAACAGCTATATGCATGGGCCCCGTATCGCCGGTTACAAGAACCTTGCTCAACTTGAGCATCGCTGACAGTTGCGGCACCGATGTCCGACCAGCAACCGAGATAACATTCGGTGAATTACATCCTTTTACGATCGGATCGATGATGTTTCGCTCCTTACTCGCACCTGTCAAAACGACTCGTGCGTTATACTTAGTGACCAGGAGAGATATCATCTTTATAAATCTCTCGGGAGCCCACTGCCGCTTACCTTGACTTGCTCCCGCCTGCACAGAAATCAAGGGTCCGGTATTCGTGAAAGAAGCCTCTGCCAATAGCTTCTCACAGTACGCGAGAGAGGAACCATCGACATTAAGAAGAAGCTTATTTGGATGAAGCTCTACATCTGCTGAACAACGGAATACGTCTACTAGATTTAAAGAATTAAACTGTCGATTCTGGTGAAACACCGACGTAGCAAAAAGACGGGCCCAGTCAGACTCAATTACGCGATTCCCCTCGTCATCGGCTGTCCAGCCTCCGTTCTGAGAGATACCTATTAACCGCAATAAAATTGCCGTGTAGGCAGACGAAGACATGTTAAGGCAGTAATCAAACTGCTCTGCTCGAAGTGACTCAACGAACTCTGTAATATATTCGTACGCATCAATTATTCCCTCTCGCTCTCTATCAAGCGAGCGGCAAATCATCGCCAAATCAAGACCGATAATTTTATCAATGTGCGGAATAATCGTACATACTTCTTCAAACTGCTTCTCAACCAAAACTGTTATGTGGCAGCCAGGATTCTCTTCCTTCAATCCCGCAATCGTTGGAGTCGCCTGGAGCATGTCACCCAAACGAGTGATGTTCACCAAAAGAATCTTCTTCTTATGTGGATATCGCTTCTTCATAGTACCTTACTTATTGAGTCCTGCTTCCTCTCGGGTCATACGCAGAATCTGCTTTCTCACATGAAAGAGGAAAAGTAGCTTTTGCTCGGTTTCTGTTAATTTACCGTTGCCAGTAACAATATCGGATATCAGGCCGTCTAAATTTGGCTCCTCACCGCGATCCCGGGATACCTCGCATCGTTGCAATAGCTCCGGGTATCGCTTCGAACGCTCAATCATGGTGGTCCATGGGCTCTCCTGCTCACGCTTCTTGAGCTCCTCGTACTTACTGGCATAAATAATTGAGAGCATCTGCTCTACTCGCTTTTCATAGGTATGATCACGCAAGACTCGCTCGCGAGCACGCTGTGCCACTGCAGCTCGCTCCTCTGGATGCGCTGAATAGTAATCAATCTTGGCGCGCAGATCAGAAAGGCTATTGAACGTGATTATCTCCTTTCCAATCTCAAACACCTCGGGGAGCAGGGTTCGCTCGTCCACTAATTGAAATGCGCCACAGCTGGCAAGCTCGAACGTACGAGGATTGATAAAATCACCGTTCGGCTCTACTCCATCACGCTCACTGCTAGAGTGCAGATTGAGATTGATATCGGTGGAATTAAATATCTTTATATACTCCTCTGGAGCGATGCGTCGCGCCTGCTCCTGCACCATACGGTCAAATGGTCGACAGGTAGGCCACTCGCTTCCCCATATTCGGAAGTCATGATTTGCCAAAGAAGCAAACATCTGCTGTCGATTATGGTATCCTGCGCCCACAAAAGAGAGGTGAGACCCCCACTTCTTCTTCTCCTCCGTTGACAGCTCCATAGGTCGATGAAAGAAAGGATCACATGCAGTAGGTATG
>JBIIHY010000083.1:0-9914 GCA_044235305.1 Bdellovibrionota bacterium | reverse complement strand
CCTCGCCTGCACCAGCCTGCTTTATCGCCGAGATGCACTCACCTTTCTGAATAGTAAAGATGAAATCATAGCTAGATGCCATCTGCTTCCAGTACGAGAACCGCAAATAGTCCTCAACAAACCATAATACTGTTATGACACCACGACGCCGCAATTCAGCCAAAGCCTTCATCGTGATCGGCGCTTGAGCCATACAGATGAGGATATCAATTGGCTTTTCGGCAACGCTCTCCAGTATGACACTTGAGAGCATCTCACAGTAATTCGCGCGCATGACGGCCCTGCGATTATCGTCGAACGCAAATCCATCTATTAATTGAAATCCTCCGTTAAAGCCGCTCATGTCCATACCGCGAACATGTTGCTTCATGCGACTGAGAGCCCCGTATGTATACTGGCCAGTGGGAATGGTTCCTCCCTGAATAGGACCGAGCACAGCGATGCGAGGGCGCAACGTGGTAGCTCCACGACGGCTATAAAATGAACTTTTTACTTTTTCCACATATTCGCGACTGACTGTCATCGTCTGTGGACGGACAATCAACTGCGACTTAGTTTCAAGAGGAGTTGCTTCATAGCCTTCGCCAACCTGAAGGTCCCTTAGGCTAAGCAATACGCTGCGGAGGTCGCGAACGTCCATCGCTACTCGTAATGTATCGATGTTGGGCTCGATACAGGTAACAGCGGCAACACGCTGCTTCAGCGCTTCAAGGTGATACCCTCCCCCGAAACCGACCACCACAAGGTGCGCGTCGGACGCAATCTTGCGCTCGTGAATAGTGCGATTGGCAAACGCTTCCGCGCCAGCCACGGGCTTCTCAGGATGGTCGAGACAGGTAATACCATGCCACAGCGATGCACCCTGGGATGTAGGCTTGCAGATTATTGAGCGTTTCCCATGAACGAGGTGCGCTTGGAGCTTTTCATAAACAAGTGGGAAGCGGTCGGCCAGCACTCTGGCGTTCTGTTCATATGTGATACTGGACGGAAGCTGTGAGGAAATCAGCGAAGCTCCTGCAGCCTCCTCGGTCTTACCATCACCACTGTGAGCCACAACCCGATCGAGGATATCGCGAACATCAACTGAAGCCGTACGACAGTGTACCTCGACGTACTCCAGCGCCTTACGAGCTTTTTCGAGGTCCCCCTCCTTCACCATCTGCTCGGCATAGTTTGCGGTCATCCACGCCTCGAGATCTACCGGGGCAAGATCCCCAGACCTATCGTCCTCGCCTTCGGGACACAGCGCCTGCGCGATATCATCTACGCTAGCGGGATCGCGGTCCATAGGCTCTAGTTTGACTATTACGGCCTCAAGGCCATGATCCTTAAAGGACACCTGTATATTTGGGAGAACAAGCTCCTCCTCGCGTGTCACCATAAATCCGGCGAGATTCATAGCGGCAGTAAAGTTCTCACGTGTATAACAACGCAGATGCAATGTATCGGACTCTCGAACAGCGATCTGCTCTCCGAGATACACTTGAAGACCAACGCAACCGGTCTGCTTCAACACTCGCTTTATCTCCACCAGGTATGCAGCGATTACCTTTGTCGGCATACTTGTCAAAGACGCAAAGCTCCACACAAAATCAACTGATTGAGACTCTACCGGTTGTAGATCAAGCCCTGACCCAACAACGAGCTCAATCCGCGAATTCGGACCAAGTAACTCCCGCGCTTTATCAACTGCTCTCTGGGATACATCAAACCCGATGACTTTGCCGAATTTCTGTGAAGCGGCGCGTAACATGCGCCCTACCCCACATCCCACCTCAAGAGCCGTGAACTGTTGCCCAACTGGAACATCGCGCGAAATGATGGAAAAATCCCGGTCGCCTGTGCGCCACATCTCAGCATCATCTTTGTGGCCGTCGCTCATCCAGAAGCGATAGTCGTGTCCGACTCGTCGATCCCAGTCCTTTCTCATTAGCTCTGCAAGCTTCGGTAGTGTGGCCATTGGTAATAATTCCCTAATCCCGTGAATCCCCTACAAGAGTTGGCGCAGGGCTCCGTTCTATAGGATGCAGATGTGGTCAACGCGGCTGCAGAAATATAACCATAAACAGAAAGGAGCCCCCAGGACTCCTCTCCGTAAACTATAACCCTATTATACTACAGAGATATTTGAACCCGCTTGAGGGCCTCGCCAACTTTCTGGGCTTCCTCTGGAGCCGACAGGGGCTTATCTGACTTGTTACCCTCAATAATCTCTTTGTAGGCCGAGTAGATGGTGTCGATCAGCCCTATCACCTTCGTGATGCGGTTTGCATCGCGGTAGAGATTTGCCTCTGTTAGATAAAAGAGCATGAAATCGTAGAGACGATCTAGGTCACGCGCTATGTTCCCACCTTTTTCAAAATCAAGTGTGTTCATCAGCTCGGCGATGATTGCCTGGCCTTTACTCAGGAACCGGCAGAACTTGGAAATATCATCTTCTTCAAGACCTGCGCGGGCCTGCTTGAGAAATTTGATAGCACCCTCATACATCATAAGGAGCAATCGGCCACGATCAGTGGTGGTAACTTGAACGGTTTGATATGCTGCGTGGGGGTTCTTCCCGTACATAAGGTCTAATCCTCTTCCTTTGATTCTCCCTTCCTGGATCGCTTTTCCCGCATCCCTGCGCAGAATCTGCTGTACCGCTTTTCACAAATCCGTCAGCGCTTAAAACCTCTTAACGCCGATACAAGCTCTATCGGTAGAGCTGCATTTTTGCTTGAGTTGAAAATGAAAACTCAACCGAAGAGACGGCGACCGCTGGCCAACCCACTGCTACCATTGCAGTTTTTCCGCATCCAAGGACGCATTTTAAAGGGATCTTCAGTTAGGAGACTAAGAGCCGCCTAGCTCACGCGCACGCCGCAAGGCTGCCCTGACAGCCTCTTTTACCACCACGTCGGCCTCATGTCGCTGCAGAAGTGATGTTGCCGCATGCGTGGTTCCTCCTTGAGAAGTCACTCTCTGACGCAACACCGCAAAAGGGGTTGCTGTAGATTTCAAATACGTTGCTGTGCCTTGTAAGGTCTGTACAATAATCTGGTGCGCCTCTTCGCGGGAAAAACCCGCTTCGATGGCAACTGCTTCTATCTGTTCTGCCATCCAGCAGAAGTATGCAGGGCCGCTACCTGCTACGGCAGTAGCAACATCTATCAGCTCCTCTCGCGCTACGCGCCAACACCTACCGCATGACGAAAGAAATTGCTCCACCAGTGCACACTCTTGAACGGACAGCGTTTCGTTGCAGAAAAATGTAGTCGCACTCTCACTTACAACGGCTCCGAGCGTAGGCATCGCTCGAGCGATCTTATTATGTCCGACAAGGTGCGAGAGACGCGCCAGAGTAATACCCGCCATCACTGAAAGAACAACGGTACGTTCACTTACAAAGGGCCGAATATCTCTGCAAGCCTCGTCTGCATCCTGGGGCTTTACGGCTAGTACTATGAGATCAAGAGCCTCGCAGGATTCGATGTGAGGCAACGATCCAACAATACGACAACCAAACCTTGTACCCAATTCGTCATGCTTTGCTGCGTGACGGTGAACGAGGATAAGATCCTCCGTTGCTGCGCCCGCTCCGATTATCCTCTCTACAAGGGCTGAACCTAAGTTACCAATGCCTATAACGGCTATCTTCATTGACGACGTCCACGCTCGGCATTTTCGACTTCGGCAACCCCACCCTCCTCGAGTCCAAGGAAACGCAACATCTGCTCCACCAAAACCTTGTAGTCTCGCGGATCGGCCATATTGAGCCGATATTCGTTGAGGACCTTGATCTGAACATCCTTACTCCACTGATTCCATGCCTCTTGAGACACGCTTTCAAAGATGCGCTTTCCCATCTCACCCGCAAACGGTGGCTTCTCAAGACCCGGGAGTTCCTTTTTAAACTTAGAACACAAAATGATTCTGGCCATGTCTATTCCTCTTATCGTACCTACGACGCCGCTATGAGACCATATTGTCACGGGAGCAGCGTAAAGGTCAAAACCCCTATGGGACCCCCAGGGGATCCTCCCAGCGGACCACGCTACGGGTATCACCCTTCTTTCCTGCCACTATGACCTCCACGCGACCATCGCCATCAGTATCAGCCACGGCAGCGCTACCACCAACATAGCTATCAATTTTGAGAAGCGGAGAAGTGCAGGCCGACTCAGCCGTACTACAGGTTATCTGCGCACCGGTGGCACCATCCAGAATCGCCACACCCAGCGACAAAGCGACGACGACTTCGGGTAATCCATCGCCGGTAAGATCGGCGAGCACCGGCTGGCGGCGATGATGTCCGGCGTAAGAATCCCTTTTACCTGCCACCGTCGGAATGATTTTCCAGAGAACGGAGTTGGTAGCGGGTGTCCAGGCGATAATATAGCTATTTCCATCACCGCCAAATTGCCTATTGCCACTAACTGAGACAACTACATCAGGAAGATTATCACCGTTGACGTCCCCTAGTGCCGCAGCTGAGGCCGTACACGCAGACACGGGCAGAGTCCTTAGGACGCGACCGCTTTTGGCGCTCACAACCTTAAACCACTTTCCACGCTTAGCAGAACTTCCCTCAGGGAAATAGCACCCAGCCCCTATGACTACTTCTTGTCCAGCCGAATCAGGTAACACATCGCCAACAACTGGATCCGTCTGGATGACTTGATTGAACTGCAAGCGCCAGCGTTGCAGTCTGCGATCTCGAAAGCGATACAAGGTGCCAGGTGGAACTGAACGAGCTGCATCAAAGGCGTATAGGTACCCTCCGTTTGGAGTTGGCGGTCTCATTACCGTATTTCGGCTTATATCAGTGCCAATAATCATCTCTTTTGTGCCATCACCATTGATGTCTGTGAAGGCTGGTGAATCAAAGACGGTATCTGCCGCCTGATAGAACCATCGTACTGAGCCGTTGGCGTTTAAGAGGTACACATGCCTATCGAGGGCGCCGAACCCTATCTCCAGCTGACCGTCGTTATCAACATCAGCTAATCGAGGCGTACTAAGAACAGCCGCTCTGAACGAAAAGAACTTTTTCTCTTTAGACCAGTTTTTCAGGCTAAAAACCCATGTTTGAACTCCAGTGTCTCCCCGATATGCAACTACACCACCATCACAAGATTTCCCCGCAATTCCTCCATATCCCACTACTACGTAAGGAATACCGTCTCCAAAGAGCTCGCCAATCACCGCTGATGAGTACGATCGGTCATAGCTCCTCACATCTGCGCACGAAACATTTGGCAGAAGAGCAGTCCACAAACGGGAACCATCCACTCGCACGGCAGAGACGTCACCCTCTTTTGAAACAACAACGACCTCCTTGCCATTACCGACATCGCCGTCCAATTCTCCAACTGCTGGAACTATGGGCCCAAAAGATTTCCCCGCTACCGGCAGTAAGTCCTGAGCTTCCGCACTATGCAGAAAGGTGCACAGCATAAGCATCCAACTAGCTGATATTACGAACTTATTCATATACCCCATAAGACCCCTGCAATCCTTATTCCTACTACCGATACTAGGGCATTACACGTAGAACCAAAACGAACCTAAGACTGTACTTGAGTCTTTGACTCCACTTTTTACAAATCCGTGACAACTCCCACTGATCAATCTGGCAGTGTGACAAGCATCACTCACCGTTTAATGGAGGGAACTATGACCACACGCAAAACCGACATTGAACTTGTTAAAGGTGTTACTAAGCGAGAAGAGAGCTGCTTTGAAGAGCTCGTTGAACGTTACGGATCGAAGGTTTTGAATCTTGCACTCCGCATTACTCGAAGCCAAGAGGACGCAGAAGAGATCCTGCAAGATGTGTTCATCACGGTGTTCACAAAAGTTGGGAGCTTTGAGTACAAGTCCCAATTTTCAAGCTGGCTGTACCGTGTGACGATGAATGCCGCTTTCATGAAGATTAGAGCGCGGAATAGACGCCGCACCGTTTCGCTTGAAGATGTCGAACCCGCTGTGACGCAGAACTGGGTCGGCAATCGAACCGAGATGTATGATGTTGATGTGATGTCATCTCGCCATGAGATACGAGCTGCTATTGAAGCCGCAATCGACAATTTACCAGAAGACTACAAAGCGATCTTTGTGCTTCGTGATATCGATGGGCTCTCAAATGACGCTGTGGCGAGTGTTCTCGGCCTATCAGTGCCAGCAGTGAAGAGCAGACTTCATCGCTCACGGCTGATGATGCGAGAGCAGCTCCGTAAGTACTACAACGGGTACAACAACGGTGATAACTCAACTGAGATAGAGCCGCTTCATGTGGTGTAACACCTCATGGAACAGCGCACCCCCTCTGAACTGCCAAGGCAGCCTCAGGGGGTGCGCTGAGGTGTAGCAGACTAACTTCTATCGCTAGCAGCGCTGAAAAAAGGGCTCTCATCCCCCAAATACCCTTACCTTTCCAGAGCCACACAGGTAAACTGCAAAAGATCTATGTCTTTTGCGGCCGCTTTTTACAACTTTACTGTAGAGCTCAATAACTCCGACCGTGGGGTGTATACCCGTTTTCGCGTAAAAACTGCGCGCCATCCGAATGAGTCTCTGGAACACCTCTACGCTCGCGTCATTGCCTACGGTCACTCATTTCGCGAAGGTCAGAGCTTTACTCAGGGGATGTTTGAACCGAAAGAGCCTGCTATCTGGATGAAGGATGTGATCGGTACAACTCTGCTATGGGTAGAAGTAGGCCCAGTAGATAAACGGAAGCTTGAGCTTACCCTGCGCTCATCCCCCGAAGCCGAGCACCGTATCTATTTTTATCTACCGGAGCACATACACAATTTCTGTCACATGCTTAAAGGGAGCAAAACGAATTGGGTAAAAGATATCCTCTTTTATTATATCCCTTCAGACCTGCTCGAAAAACTTTCTCCTTTCGAACGCAGCAGCCCACTCTGGACAATGACCTTTATCGATAACCGCCTCTACCTAACCTGCGATAGCTCAGAGTTCGAATGCGAACTCAACGAAATTGATATCTGGGCCGAATACCAGGAGTACCTTCGTGCACTAGAGGAGTGAGGAGGGGCCTAACGCAAACTCTCTGCTGCCTTTACCAACTCAACAAACTCCCGGCGAGCACCATCTGTATCCTCACCCAGTGCCTCGGCTGCTATGCGACCCACCGCAGCGTAGTCATACCCCTTGGCATAGGCGCTTCCTTGCAACAGCTCTGCGAAACCAGACACCGCTGCAGCCCAGCGAAAATCATCGCTAGCAACACCAAAGGAGTCCTTGACCAGCGACCTCTCAAGCGGAAACTCAAGTAGCTCAGATTCAGCACCACCTGGTTGCTTGAAGCGTATCTTGAGAAACCCAAGCTCTTGCTGGTGTTCAGATCCCTGAGCAGTTACGCGCGGCTCTTTTCGAGGAGCATAGCGGCTCTCACTTTCCAGCTTCCTAGCAAGGGGCGAATCAGCGAGCACTATCTCATATAGTGCTGTTACGGTGTGCTCTGGGCCGATCTCTCCCGCATCAACAGTATCATCGTTGAAATCCTCTTTTTTGAGAGTGCGGTTGTTGTATCCGATCAATCGATACTCGTACACGGTTGCTGGATTAAACTCCACCTGAAGCTTTACATCCTTCGCAACCACCTCGACCGTACTAGCGAGCTTAGTACTTAATACTCTACGAGCTTCGCGGAACGAGTCGATGTAGAAGTAGTTACCATTTCCTTTATCAGCGAGCTGCTCCATTACATCATCTCGAATATTACCCGTGCCATACCCTAACGTTGTAAGAGTAACCCCACCCTCGCGCTTCTCTTCGATCAACGAGATCAACTCTTCGCGCGAGGAGATACCAACGTTAAAGTCGCCATCGGTGGCTAAAATAACGCGATTTACGCCACCCTTAATCATATTTTTAGCGGCGACATCGTAGGCAGCACGGATCCCTCCCTCGCCGTACGTTCCGCCTCCTGCAGACAGCCCCTGAATCGCAGCTCGAATTTTCTCCTTCTCGGAACCAGCTGTGGAATCTAAGAGAACCTGCGAGGTCTCGGCGTACGTTACTAACGCAATACGATCATCTGGACGCATCGAATCAAGCACCACTGAGAGCGAGCTCTGAACCAAGGGCAGCTTATTTGGCTCGTTCATCGACCCAGAAACATCTACTAAAAATACCAAGTTCCACGGTCTGCGCTCTTTAAGGGGAGCACGGGCCTTTATTCCAAGCGACAGTAGGTAGCGACCCTCGTTTAAAGGAGACGGAGCAATCTCATACGAGAGGGAGAATGGGTTCTCTCTCTGCGATGGATAGTTGTAAGTAAAGTAGTTGATAAACTCCTCAATGCGAACTGCATCCTTCGGGGGAAGTTGCCCAAGCGATAGGAATCGACGCGCATTTGAGTAGCTTGCTGTATCTACATCTATACTAAACGTGGAAACCGCAGAATCGGATACCACAAATCTTTTGGATAATTCGAAAGCTGCGTATGTCTCTCGGTTACGAGGAGTGGACATCCCTTCCCTGGCTTGCTCATCAGGAAACGCCATTCCTCCGATTGCGCTCTGACCAAAGGGCTCTACCCTTACATCATTATAAAAGCCCTGAATACCAGAGGCTCTATTGCTACGGGAGCCCTCACTTTTTTTGAGACCGTCTGACTTTCTCGGATCAAAACTACCGTCAGAAATAACGGCGTCACTAAAGTACGTCTCCATAGAAGAACGAAGTGCAAATAAGACACAAGCCATCGCTGCAAATGCCACAGCTGCTTTGGCGCGGCCGGTGGCTACAGTCACAAGCGCAATGCAACCTGCGAGCAACATAAGAATTGCGCCGACAGAACCTTCCAAAACGGTTAAACCTGCATTTACTAATTGCTCATTATTAGGATTTAAAAACCAAGCAGCGACAAGGATCAGCGCTAGGAGGAGCACTAACCCCGCAGCCGAACTCCCAATAAAGTTGAAAGCTATTCGTACTACCTTCTTCAGCACCATATACCCCCCTACAACAAAACCGAAGTTCTCCCTGCGCACTTTGGATGCAGAAATTTGCTCCACAACCTTAGCTTCCAAACTGCTATCTGGCTCTGCGAGCTCCTGGGCCAACGCCTTCTCAGTGGCAACGATCGCTTTGAATACCGCAAAGGACTGGGCCAAAACTGGATCTGCGGCGATCTCGTTCTCTAGACTTACTCTCTCTCTCTCTGAGAGAGAGCCGTCTACAAGCTCAGTGAACCGGCTTTCAATAGTCGAGCGCGTCATCATGCAACCTCCTTCGCCGCTGCGGCGAGTAGTAGATCCTTCACCAGCAATCGAGCCTTGTTCAGACGCGAGCGGACTGTTCCGATGGGGATCTGTAAGATCGCCGCTACCTCTTCGTACGGACGCCCCTCAAGACCACAGAGGACTATCACCTCACGCAGCGCCGGCTTTAGCTTTCCAAGGGCCATCCGGAGTTGCTCAACGTGTACCTGAAAGGTTAGCTCGTCACCGGGCTGCATACCGAGGTCCTTGGCATCGTGTTTGTCATGGGTGAATGAGTCGGAGAGGCGGGACTGTCGGTAGCGCTTCGACGCGAAGTAGTTATTGGCTTGATTGAGTGCGATCCTAATCAACCAGGTACTTAACGATGCGTCTCCACGAAATGATGTAAGCCCAGTGTATGCCCGCAGGAAGGTCTCCTGGGTAAGATCCTCGGCGATAGCTGAATCTCCCACCTGGCGCTTTAGTAAAGAGTAGATACGAGCGTGATATTCCTTAACCACCACGGCAAAATCTCCCGAATGACCGGCGAGCACTCGCTCAACTATCGCTTTCTCTTCGTCTCGCTGCACAACCCCTCGAAGCAATTAGTCACGGATCTCCTACGCGTTCAGCGTAACCTTTACTCAACATTACGTTAGACAAGTAAAGTCCGCCCACGTTCACTGATCACGCTAC
>JBIIHY010000087.1:0-9650 GCA_044235305.1 Bdellovibrionota bacterium | reverse complement strand
ACCTTGTGTTGGTGCGCCGAGCCGGTGTGACCATCGATACACACACTTCTCGTCACTGGCTTAAATCCAATACCGAGCGAATCCGAGAAAGCTTGCAGCAGTACATGGCCGTCCTCACGCTCAATCGAGATCTCAACACGATACGGTGAGCACAACTCCCCTACTCTTCCAGCAGCAAGCTCTGCGATGTGTCGCGAGGTATTCGTCGGCGTAAAGATCGCTTGCACACGCACCGATTCAACTCCTGAAGACCTCCACGCTGGATTAATCTCAACTGACTCAAGCGCTACGATCTCTTCCCGCTGCCCCTCGATCTCACGCGGCACAACCACCACCACACTGCGCATATCTCCGCACAGAACACGATCATCAGAAGATACGATAACGACTTCACAGGTCAGTCGATGAGATCCCGGTGACAAAAGAAGAAACTCTACCGGAATATCGATACACAGATTTCTGTAGTGCGCCCACGCACCACGCGGATGAAGCACCCGCCGGTAGCGATACGAAGAAACCGACTCAACGGCCACATCAAGGTCGCTTGCTACGTAAGGAATACCAAGCGAAGAGAGTTCAACTACCTCACCGGCTTCGTTCAGGAACCGGGCTTCAAGCAACACGCTCTCACCAGTGTGCATAAAGAGCGCAAGATCAAACTGCACGCTCACCGTGTGGCGCTCCCACCCCCCAACGCTCTTGTAATCAGCAGAAACTTTCAGGTCAGAGATCCTATCCCCAGAGACAACATCGTGCGGCCACATCCCTACCGAATGAGGCGCCGGCACAGGGGCAGTAATTACCTCGCGTCGAGGTATGCAGATGCTATCGGGGCGCACTGCGTTGAGGATCTCTTTACCGTCACTATCGAGCACTGAGATACACAGCTCAACGTCGACCCTTCCACTGGCAACATCCAGAGCGCCATACGGCACGAACGCGCGAATCTCATCGATAATCAAGCGCTGCGCCTGGGGGCGTATCGGAACCAGAGAGCAGAACGGAGCGCTATCGGGCACCACTTCAATAAAATCAGACCCCCCTGGGTCACTCCACGACGACCACTCAGATCGCACACACAGCGGTCGCCCTTCGTGAAGAACTGAAACCCTGAGCCACAACGATTGACCATCGTGCCCCACAAGCTTAAGACCACACGAGATGAAGCACCCCTTCGTGCCGAACACGAACTGATCGTGCACTGCTTCAAAGCCAAAAAGCGCGTCCTCGTCCTCAGAAGCAGCGCGTGCCTCTGCACTGCCATGTAAACCCA
Source organism: Bdellovibrionota bacterium (assembly GCA_044235305.1). Taxonomy (GTDB): domain Bacteria; phylum Bdellovibrionota_C; class UBA2361; order UBA2361; family OMII01; genus OMII01. The sequence continues at coordinate 8,377 of JBIIHY010000087.1, read as the reverse complement.
TTCCATTAGTACCACTGGCTAAAGCGTTCGCGAGAGCACTCACTTCAAGCTTCGCCGCACTCATTTTGCGACGCACGTACCATTTGAGGAGCATCGCAAGCTCATCGAGCTCACGTGCAATGTCGTACCCTCGGTACGCAGCGCGCTGCGGCGAATAATCCACCACTCCGCCACCATCCCCGCGCTCAAGCGCGGCAACATGGGCAAGTGCTTCCTGAGCCCGTCGCACCAGCCCTGAGATGATCGAAGCCTCTACTGAACCAGCGTTGAGACCACTTAACAAAAGCGGGATGTTTGGCTCTAAAGCATACACGCCCGTTTCTCGCGAAGTGAGTTTGCGTATGACGAACAAAACTAATTCTGCGACCTTTGACAAAGCGCGAGGTGTGTGGCGATTGCTACGGGTCCGCAGCCTAAGGGCCTTACGAAGATGCTCTTCAAGGGGCGCGATAAATTTTCTTAAGTCCTCAGACCTCTCAGACACCAGTCGTCGGACCTCATGACCGGTCAACGCACGCCGCTCCCTCACTCCAAGCACTGGGGCCTGCGCTCGATGTCTGACTACTCCAGCAATGTCGGCTTCGGAGCCGTTAGAGTATAAATCCTCTTTTTCAACAACATTCATGACAGCGGGATCAACTTCAAAAATAACCGACCGAGGTCGGGCCGTCTTTGTACCTCGAACTCACACTTTGTATCAACCCGTGTTGTTGCATCATCACAACCCTCCCAAAACACTACCGATCGGTCGGTCTTACCCCTATTTGTAATCACCCTAATTCTGGACTATAAATAGGGCTGCATTGTGCATTCATTCCGCAAAGCGAGAGGAGTACCATGGCTACAGATATTAAAATGCCACAACTGAGCGACACGATGAGCTCGGGAAAGATCTTAACGTGGCGAAAAAATGAGGGTGATACCGTTTCTCGGGGAGACATCCTTGCAGAAGTAGAGACCGACAAAGCAAACCTAGAGATTGAATCTTTCTTCAACGGTGTACTGCTCAAGATTCAGACACCAGCAGGTTCAACTGCTAAGGTTGGCGAGATAATCGCGGTAATCGGACAGCCTGGTGAATCAGTGGGCACCTCCACTGGAGCTGCAGCAACCCCTGCCCCAGCGTCAACTCCAACTCCAGTTACTACGAAGCCAGCCGTTATCCCGGCAGCAGCACCTGCTCCGCAGCCAACCGCTGCCGTAGCAGCAGCAGCAAGCTTAAGCGTTGTATCAGGCAGCCAACGTGTGAAGGCTAGCCCACTTGCCAAGCGCGTGGCTGAGCAACTTCAAGTAAACCTCTCTTCAGTGCAGGGTTCTGGACCCAACGGTCGGATCGTTCGCCGTGATGTCGAGGCTGCAGCCGGAGGCTCCACAGCTCCAGAGATGATTAGCACACCGAGCTGCGCTTCAGCTGCTCTTCAGGCTGCGCCAGTTGCGGCACCGCTTATTGCTTCAAGCGAAGCAGCTCAGGGGACGCTTACTCCGTTCTCTCGCATGCGTGAGACTATAGCGCGCCGGATGCAGGAGAGCGTAAACACCTCGCCTCATTTCTACGTTACCGCTTCCATTAACATGACCGAAGCTCTCAAGCTCCGTGAAGTGTTAAAAGAGAAGGCTGAGTACAAAGGCATCAGCGTTAATCACCTCGTGATTAAGGCTGCAGCGTACGGATTAAAGGCCGAGCCTCGTGTAAACGCTGCTGTGAAAGATGGACAGATCTACCAACCTGGTCAGATCAATATCGGCATCATCACAGCTATCGCTGACGGACTCCTCATCCCTGTTCTCAAAGAGACTGACAAGATGTCCCTCAAGGATGTCGTGTTTGAAGCTCGAGCAGCTATTGAGCGTGCACGCGCTGGGCGACCAAGCTCAAGCGACCTCTCAGGAGGAACGTTTAGCATATCAAACATGGGAATGTTTGACGTAGAGAACTTCACCGCAATCATTAACCCTGGACAGGGCGGAATCTTGGCGGTGAGCGCCGTCAAGGAGGAACCTGTCGTTGTTAAGGGTCAGATCGTGGTAGGATCGGTGATGAAGGTCACTGTTTCAGTTGATCACCGCATCATAGACGGAGTCATGGCAAGCACCTTCCTCAAGCACTTCAAGGAAGCGCTTGAGGTCCCTGCTCTGCTTATGGCGTAACGATTAACGGTGTGACGGGTAGCGAGATACTCGACACGGGAGGCTAAACGTATGGCAGTTGAGGTTCCGCGAAACGCCCAGCAGATCGTTAAGCCCTCGTGGCTTAAAGTCCGTGCACCCGGCTCACCGGAATACCTTGAAACCAAGCGCATAGTAAAAGAGCGCAAGCTCCACACCGTGTGCGAAGAGGCGCAGTGCCCTAACATCGGCGAGTGCTGGTCACACCACACAGCTACCTTTATGATTATGGGTGAGCTGTGCACAAGAAAGTGCCACTTCTGCTCGGTTAAGAAAGGAACATCTGAAACCCTCGTCGCGCTTGATCCTCACGAGCCAGAGCGCGTGGGGCTTGCCATTAAAGAGCTTGGGTTAAAGCACGCAGTGATCACCTCAGTTGATCGCGATGATGTTGCTGACAACGGCGCGGGGCACTTCCTGAAAACCATTCAGGCGGTAAAAACTCACGCCCCTGGGTGCAAGGTCGAGCTCCTTATCCCTGATCTGAAAGGTTCACGCCCCGACCTTGTTACCATCTTAAGCGGTAAGATCGATGTTCTTAACCACAACATCGAAACCGTGCCTCGCCTGTACAAAAAAGTTCGCCCCGGAGCTGAGTACGAGCGCTCGCTGAATATTCACCGTTGGGCAAAAGAGATAGACCCTGGCATCACCACCAAATCTGGAATCATGGTCGGCTTGGGCGAGAGCAAGGAAGAAGTTCTCGGCGTTATGGACGATATGCGTGCTGCGGGGATCGATGTCATGACTATCGGTCAATATCTGCGCCCAACTCAGAAGCAGCTCCCGGTGCGTGCTTTCATCACCCCCGAAGAGTTTAAAGAGTACGAAGATGAAGGGATGAAGCGCGGCTTCCGCTTCGTTGAATCAGGTCCGTTTGTGCGCAGCTCGTACCACGCCTGGAAACACACGGCTGACATCGCCATCCGCGAGTGATAGCGCATGGGTGCTGCTAGCGTCTCTCGCTTAGGCTCAATCTACCTCATCCCTTCCCTGCTCGGAGAATCATCCGTTGATACTTCACTCCCTGCAGCGGTTGGGGCAACGGTAAGCAAACTAAAATATTTCCTCGTTGAAGACGAAAAGAGTGCGCGCGCATTTATAAAAACGGTAGCGCCATCAGTCACGATTCAGGAACTCTCACTGCGTAGACTAAATGAACACACGCAACCAACTGAGCTAGAAGAACTGATGGCTCCACTCCATAGAGGGGAAGATATCGGGATTATCTCTGAAGCAGGCTGCCCAGCTATCGCAGACCCTGGGTCGCTTGTAGTAGCACATGCGCACAAACTCGGGGCGCGCGTGTACCCTCTCGTTGGCCCCTGCTCGATGGTGCTCGCACTGATGGCTTCTGGACTTAACGGTCAAAGTTGGCGCTTTCACGGATACCTCCCCGTTGAAGCCCCACAACGCAAGGCAGCGCTACGCGCCCTTGAACGTGACGTGCAGAGTCGCGGTGAAACACAGATATTTATGGACACCCCATACCGCAATCAACGCATGCTTGAAGATCTGCTGGAGCATTGCGCAGGAGACCTCCTGCTGTGTATTGCAAGTGAACTAACAACACCGCGCGAAGAGATATGCACCAGGTCTGTTGCGCAGTGGAAAGAGCTACGGGCAACTCTACCGAAAGCCCCAGCGCTGTTCCTTCTGGGGCGTTAGAGGAGCCTTATCAGGATATCTTTTTGAGAGTAATAGGCAGCGATGAACAACAATCCCCCGGCGCGCGTTAATCCATTCCTCTTTTACTTTGCATTTTCGGGTACTTTGGCCGCTATTATCTTTACGCTCGTGCTCTGGAATTCAGAGCTATCAGCGATGCATAGCTGGCTCGTTGGAATAAATATCAGCGCCTGCTTCTGTATGGGACTCGATAAATCCCTCTCACGGGGAAGCTCCCTACGAATTCCAGAGACGGTTCTCTACGTTCAAGCGCTACTCGGAGGCGTACCCGGAATACTCCTTGGTGTGCACACCTTTAAGCACAAAACACGCAAAGCAGCTTTTCAGTTCTCACTGCTTGTTATAGCTGCTGCACAGGTTGGGTTGCTGCGACTTTTTGGAGCGGAGTAGGATGTGGGGTTGGGCAATCCTTCGAACTGCTACCTTCCCATCGCTACGTTCCTGAACTTGCTTTTCAATAGCTCACAAAGCCGAGGGTTCACCGGACCGCGAAGGTTTAGCTTCGCAAAAAATTACAGTGGCGCACGACGGCTCAAGCGGACCTGGAAGGTCCGCGGTCCCAGCGCTCACCGTTTTCTCCTTTCGCAGAGAAGCCAACCCCAAGATCCCCACAGTCAGATCCACAGGTGGCAGTAGACCCCGGGATCCATTCTGGAAATGGCTAGTTTCGATGGGCAGAGTCTAAGCTGGGTAACCCACAGAAATCCTTGACGGTAAAGCTTCTTTTACTAAGAGTCGGGATTCCATATTCTGGGCTAATTGTAGCCGGTATGACTTTTGAAACTCAAGAATCTGCTAGAACATGGTTGGTAAATGACAAGGCTTTTCTCACTAATTCTTGCAACGCTGATTCCGATAGCAGTGGCTTACGGCGATGAAGTGGCGCAACCTAGTCGAAGACTGCGTGTCGGCGTGATCGCGCCCTTAACCGGGGGAGTTGCAACGTGGGGACTCAGTGTGCGGAGTGCCATCGAACTCGCGAACAACGAGGCTACGCACCCCGCGGACCTATTTTTCGAGGACGAGGGGACCTGTGTTCCCACCAAAGCATTGAGTGCCTACAAGTATCTTCAGTCAGAGAAAAAAGTAGATGTGATAATCGCATCTTGCCTCGAAGGAGCCCAGGCTATCGCGCCACTAGCCCGACGCAGCAATCTCCCATTTTTCATATCTGGCCGTTCTTCGCGTGAGTTCCAGGAAAAAAATCCAAACGCACTGTCGTGGCTCTCACTTCTCAACTCTGAGGGTGAGGCAATTGCCGAACTTGTCATAAATAAGGGGTGGAAGCGAGGCACGGCGATGGTTTGGTCGGGCTATTTCGGTATTCAATTCGCGCAAGGGATTCGAGAGGCTCTTAAGGAATCCACCTCCAACTTCAGCTATGGTGTGATTGAAGTCGACCAGGGATCAAATCCGATTGGAGCGGAGATCCAGAGGCTCCTAAGTGGCAACCCCGACGTGATTTTCCTAATGATGTCAGAGCCTGCAGCAGCTTTCGTTGTCAAACAACTTAAAGCTCAGCGATACGAGGGCAGTATCGTCCTGCAATCAAGCATGTTGCAGACGTATGACCGTAATGCGCGCCAGGCTTTCCAAGGGGTGCTTCAACAGAAATTTCCGGCTGATGCTGCGGAATTTCTTAGAATTCAAAGTCAAATCAAGTTAAAACAGGGCCAGGAGGTGGCGGATGATTTTGTATTCTCGTATGACGGATTCAAGACACTCCTTGCTGAAGCAGCTGAATGTTCAGGGCGTCAAGCATCTGAGCTGGAGCTGTGCTTAGGTGAGCGAATGCGAACTGAGAGCTGGCGCCAAGGCGCATCTGGACGCTTTCGATTCATGAAAGACGGATCGACCGAAAGGCCGATGGTTTTCAGGACAATTACTGAAGAGGGATTTGAATAATCAATCGCAGCTGTAATGCGTCGCTATCCTAGGCAGCTAAGCGCTTCTTAACCTCGCGCAATTCCCTCTCAAGACGATCGATACGAGATTCGGTTGCACGTTTACTTGCCAGGCTTTCTTTCAACAGCTTGTTCAGCAATCGTTGGTACGGCACTCCCGATGCTGAAGCCTCTTTTTTTACCGCCTCTAAGCTATCCGCATCGAGGTTAATCGTGATCTTTACAAGCTTCTGCTTTTTCAGTGCGCGCCTGATTTTTGAAGTCTCCGCGACATCCACCTTAAGATTTTTTAGTTTTGGCTCTCTCATCGTACAGTCTCCTAAAGTTACGCCACTTGGCACATCCGAAAATGCGCACTTTACCTGCTCGACGAGTGTAACGGACCGTAACAACGACCCCACTCGCTAGCCTACCTACCCAATAATGCCGACTCTCCGTCTTGGAGTGCTTTTCATCTCGAAGGGCGAAGCCATTCGGATCTTAGAATGCCTCGACAGCATCGGCGAAGGTAAAGCCATGCTTTCGAATGTTCTCAGACTCTTTATCGGCGTCCCACTCAAACTCCATGAACAGTGGTTACCATACATGTACATATAGTACCATATATTTACGGATTCCCGGTATCATATCTTGACTAGCTAACCCAAGGGGACAACTATCAAATCCAGCAGAGCGCTGTTGCGTGGGCTAATAGTGGCATTATCCCTCTCCCCGTAAATCATGCAGTTTGAAACACAAAGATTGACCGTACGCGCTATCGAGACGGCTGATTTCAGCAGCCTCTCAGCTTTTCAGCTCTAACTTCGAGTTGACGCACCTGTTTTCTTTGCACGTCCAAGCGTAGATCCAAATTTTTGGAATAATCCGGGTCGTGAACTTGAAGAACTTGAGCGGCGGACAGTCGACTTGACGGTGACAGTAGTGCCTATTACAAAGACAGGCTCCTTGGCAAAGGGGGAAGCCAAACTATTAAAGTGCGCAGCAGGAAATCCGTTTTCACCACCCTGCTAGTCTTAGCAACCTTCTCCAAGGACCTCCATCAACCCCTCGCGCCAGTATACCGCACGCGTTCGACCAAACTGCTTGGGCCGTTCATCTCTTGACCACACCCGTAGCTCAGCATCAGGGAAGTCATCCGCAAAGTGATTTAGCACACCGGCATCGTGCTCAGTCACGTTATCAGTGCTCTTGAATTCAACTAGCACAGGTGGCTGACCCGGTCGCTCAATGATCAGATCGATCTCTAGGTCGGTCTTGGTTTTAAGGTACGAAAACTTCAGATCGAGCCGACGATAAGAGTTTAGTCTGTGACACTCACAGAGCAGAAAGTGCTCGAAGGCCCGTCCATACCCGAACGTCCCTGTTACCACCGGAACGTTCAACAACCCTTCCATCGCCCGCTTGACGCCAGGGTCAAAGAGGTAAAATTTAGGTGAAAGGATCTGCTGCGCTCGAACCGAGCGATTGTAAGCCTCAAGGTAGAAACCAAGGAACGTATCCGCCAGGATTTCAAAGTACTTCTTGACCGTCTTATCATCGACTCCGGTTTGTCGAGAGAGGTTAGAGTAGTTGAGGATGGCGCCATTGCTTTGTGCTGCAACCTCAAGAAACTTACGAAACGGATCGAGGTTGTGAACAAGGCGCTCATCCCACACTTCTTCCTTAAGGTATGTCCTGCCATACGTACGTAGAAACTCTTTACGAGATTCATCATCATCAAGGTGAAAGATCTTAGGAAGAGTTCCCCAGTTGAGAGCATCATCAAGGGAGAATCGTTCACCCAATTCATACGATGACAGTGGGTAAAGCTCATTACTAAAGGCTCTACCAGCTAATAGGTTTGCCCCTGCCAGCTTTAGCTTACGAGCACTCGATCCCGTCAAAGCGAACTTGATATGTCGCGTCTCTACGCCTTCGATAAGGGCATGCACGACATCTAAGAGTTTAGGTACCTTCTGCACTCCATCGATTATGACCCAGTCCAGCTCTCCCTTTTTTGCAAGAACCTCCGCCTTGAGGTGGTGTGGATGGCGTACAAAGTGCTCGTGCTCATCCGGATTGAGCAGATCGACCGTTAGGAGACGAAGCCCCCAAAGTCTCGTAGCAACTAGAGTACTCTTTCCAGTCCCACGTGGCCCAAAAAGGAAAAAACTGTTTGACAACAGAGGCTTACAGCATCTCTCAAACATAAATAGACACCCCTCCGAATAAAGATGCTTTATTCGGAGCGTACACCGAGAGGCTGGTAAGTCAACCGCTATCTTCCCACCATTACGTTCTTGCTGCGACTTGTTGATAGACCACTAGACCCAGTGCTTACCGGACCGCGAAGGTTTAGCTTCGCAAAAATTACAGTGGCGCACGAAGGCTCAAGCGGACCTGGAAGGTCCGCGGTCCCAGCGCTCACCGTTTTCTCTTTTTGCAGAAAAGCCAACCCCAAGATCCCCACAGTCAGATCCACAGGTGGCAGTAGACCCTGGGCTCCATTCTGGAAATGGCTAGTTTTGATGGGCAGAGTCTAAGCTGGGCAACCCACAGAAATCCTTGACGGTAAAGCTTCTTTTACTAAGAGTCGGGATTCCATATACTGGTGGGAGGGAAGTGTTTGTGGAATTGTT
>JBIIHY010000389.1:0-2922 GCA_044235305.1 Bdellovibrionota bacterium | reverse complement strand
GCTAAAGACGGCTAGCGTTAGGAGACAGACAGAGTAGTAGTCTCTTGAAGCCGCTTTCCTCGTAGGGCTCATCGACGTATTTAGGTTTAGCGAACGGCGTGGCAGTGCTTTCATACAGATATGCAGAGTACGCAAAGAAAGAACAAGTAAGGGCATAGCGTACGACAGCATCTTATCGCTATCAAGAGTGCTCAGAGAAGCTCGCCTCTCTTACTGCTGCGCTACTGACCGGGCATCAATTACCCTTTTAGAGATGAGCAGAGCGATCATCGCCAGGGCAGCGCCCACTAGAAACGGAGCATTCGGATTCAGCGTGAAGAGTGCTCCAGCTGAAGTGGGCCCGATGATCCGCCCCAGTGCAGCAGCTGATTGATTCACTGATAGTCCAAAGCCCTGTTTTGAGTCAGGGGAGGCGAGAGAAACCAGGCCAGCCATCGATGGATTAAACATGCCGCTACCGAGCGCCAAGGTGGCCCCTGAGATGAGAAATAGCGCGAAGCTGCCACTCCATCCTAAAATGGGTATAGCGATAAAACTTCCCATTATAACGAGTAGGCCGGAGCGAAAAAGTACCACCTCGCTCTTGGTGCGAAGCCACTTGCGCACTAAAAATCCCTGCACAAGAGTTGCCGTTATTCCGACAACAACAAGGAACAGACTAGTAAGGCTAGTGGCTTCCTCTAACGCTAGCGGCGATGTTGGATCAATCCAATGTCGCTCGATAAAAAGCCCAATGCTTTGCTCCATCAGAGCAAAGGCAGTGATAAACAGCAAAGTAGTGAGCACGAGATAGTGAAGTTGGGGGCCGAGCTCAAAAAGATCTTTGAGCTTGGGGCGCAGATGCGCTCTGACCGTATTCATCGGGTTGCGAGTCTCCGGGAGGAATAGGGCAACAAAAATAAAATTTATCAGTGCAAGCATTGCGCCGAAGCTCGCTGGAGCTCGGTGATCAAAATGAAAGAGGATACCTCCCAGTGCCGGTCCGAATATAAAGCCGAGACCAAATGCGGCTCCAATAAGCGCCATGGCTCGGCTACGCTCAGAAGCCTCGTGAGTATCAGCGAGTACAGCTTGTGCGGTTGCTATATTGGCAGCTCCAGTGCCGGCAAGAGCCCGAGCAGCAAACAACATCGCTAGCGATGTGGCTGCTGCAAATGTTGCATGACCGATCAAGGTCAAGGCGATTGTACAGAGTAAGATAGGTCTGCGACCCAAGCGGTCCGAGAGATTGCCCCACACAGGAGCGATCAGAAACTGCATCAGACTATAGACGGTACCGATCAGGGTCACCGTGGCAGCGCTGGCCCCAAAGTTTTTGGCAAGAAACGGTTGTGAAGGAATGATCAGACCAAATCCCATTACGTCTAGCAGAACGATGAGGAACACAGCAAGGCGCGGGGAGGGGGTCTTCATAAGATCGGATGGTAGCTTGATGAGGATAGGTGTACCTGTTTAGCGGGGATGTGGCAACAGACTGGGTGCTTTTGAGCTTATCGGCGATTAGCAAATGTCCGTTCCAGTGAAACTTGCAAGGCTTTTTCCGTAAATCACTATAGGTTATCGTTCATTTGCTGATCCTAGAATAGATAGCGTTTTCGGAGAGCCAGGCTTTAACTGCGTACTTTTAAAAACGCTATATCTTCTCGGTTCTTTACGGTATCCCGTCTTTGGCTTAGAGTGATGAGGCCACGAATATTAGGGTAATTTAGCTCCATGACTAACGATATATCTCCAGCTAGTTTAGCCAAGCTCTCAGCGTCTTTTGAGCAGCAACTTCGCGACGTTCAGCAGCAGTCAGACATTGAGTTGCTTAAACGTGATTGGTTGGCCAAGGAGGGTATCATCAAGGAGCTTTTTAAGGGCCTACGAGACGTTGCGGCTGATCAGAAGCCGGTCGTAGCAGCACAGCTAAACGCTTTAAAGAATAAGGTAGAGAGCGGGATCGAGGCTAAGGAGCAGGAGTTTAAGCTTGGGGCGCTCCGTAAGCAGCTGGAGGATGAGTATCTGGACCTGTCGTTACCGGAGATGGGTGGTGGGTTGGGAAGTGTGCATCCGATAACGATTGTCGAAGAGCGCATCACCGAGATTCTGCGGCCATTTGGCTTTGAAAGCGTTATGGGCCCTGAAATCGAAACTGAGTATTACTGCTTTGATTCGCTGAATATCCCTGCCCATCACCCTGCTCGTGACATGCAAGACACGTTTTATACTGAGACCGGGCACGTGTTGAGAACGCATACAACTGCCGTCCAGGCCCGCATGCTGCAAAATAGAGCCCTTTTTCAGGGTAAAAAGCTTCCCTTAAAGGTGGCTTCGTTTGGCAAGGTCTATCGTAACGAGAATGAGGATGCATCGCACCAGGCAGTCTTTCACCAGTACGAGCTCGTTTGGGTTGAGAAGGGACTGACTTTGTCTAATTTGCAGGCGCTGATTACACATATTCTCAAAGAGCTATACGGCAAGCGCCGAAAGGTGCAATTTGTCCCAAAATTCTATCCGTACACAGAGCCAAGTATCGGTCCGCGTATAGACTGTGCGATCTGTCGGGGCGCTGGATGTCCGGCGTGCGGAAGCTCGGGGTGGGTGACTGTGGCAGGGGCAGGTATGATTCACCGTAATGTATTAGCCGAGTTTGGTTTTGATCCGAGCGAGGTATCAGGATTCGCTTTTGGTTTGGGAACATCGCGCTTAGCGGCCCAACTCTTCAATCTGCCGCATTTAAGAGCAGTATACGAGAACGATTTACGGGTTTTGCGGGAGGTTGTATGAAGTTTCACGTTAGGCTTGTAGAGAAATTCCTAGAGTTACCCGAATGTCAGGTCGATGCTGCTGGAACTTCGCCGCTGCGGCATACCCTCGATGACATCGGACTTGAGGTTAAGGGAGTCGAGGCCAGTAGTGATGCAGGGGTGGTGTTTACCA
>JBIIHY010000086.1:0-9719 GCA_044235305.1 Bdellovibrionota bacterium | reverse complement strand
CTACGCCACGACAACAATCACCTCTTTAATAGTCTCTGGATATACCTTATCGGCCCGTTCGCATCGCCAGAGCGACTACGCTTCCCCTCGCTACTCTACGGAGTCACAACGCTCTTTCTTATAGCCCGCTACGCTCCCCGACTCTTTGGTGCTCGAGTAGCAGGTCTGTGGCTCTTGATGTGCCTCTTCTCATACAACCTCACACTCTACAACTCGGAGGCGCGGGGATACTCTCTGTTAATCCTGTGCTCAACGTGGTGCCTACTGTTGATACTGCGCGCTCACAGTGACGATCCTGAGCGACCGTCCCCACTCCTATTTTCGGTCGTAGCTATCTTTGGCTGCCTCGCTCACGCAACCTTCGCACTGGTGCTTGCTCCCCTCATGGTGTGGTCGTGTTTACTGGACGCACGTAAGCCACCATCTCTTAACCTGCCCTCGTGGAACGGCTGGGCATTTATCCCCGTAGGTGTTGTTGGAAGTGTACTGGCACTTACGTTTTACCTGTCCCTTGAAATAGGTGGTGCGCCGCGGCTGCCGCATCTTCAGGTATTTTTGACAACACTCTCAGTAATCATCGGCGGAGAAGAGCTTTCCGCAAGCAACGGCGCAGTCAGCGCGTGGATGTCGTTAGCAGCACTTGGGGTTATTGCCGCTGTTGCTGTTGAGGTATTCGCATGGTGGCGAAAAGACAAGAAAGGCGGCGTGCTCGTAGCGATGCTCCTTATCACACCCATTGTCGTGGTAGCTACAACCTCGCCGGCTTTTATCCTCCCACGATACTTCCTCTTTCAGACGGTAATAATCCTCCTTGTACTCTCACGCTTAATCGTGCGACTCGCAGAGAGAAGTCGGCTGGGTACCGTTGTCGCTTTGGTTATTGTAGCAAGCTACATCGGAGCCAACCTTCGACTTACCTGGCAACTGGTCACCTGGGGTCGCAGCTCTTTCGAGTCAAATCGGCGTAGCCTTATAGCTGCATACCCAGCGGACCAACGCACACTCGGCGCAAGCCAGGAGTTTCAAAGCAACTTAAGGATGAAGTACGGAGAGAGTTGGTCAGCCGCTCACCGGGGTGGCGTAGCCGAAAAAGTAACACTGATAGAGAACTATGACGATTCAAGCCCTGGCCCGTTATATGTGCTACTTGAGAGCCCGGATAGATTTGAAAAATTCCCTCACTCTTTTACAACACGCTCCGGCGTTACCTACATCCACGCCTGGACCAATCCAGCGCCGATATCAAGTGGTGCCAAAGCTGCCTGGTATAAACGCGAGGACCTCTATCGTGAAGAAGGGATACCGGTACCATAGGCCTCGCGTCGAATCCGAGCGAATCGTTTACGCGCTACTGGACTGAGTGCGTGGGGACCTATCGTTCGTGGCGAGGGCAAGATGGCCGCCAAGGCGCTCGCCTGATCCAGTGAAAGCTCGCGTACCGGCTTATGGAAATAATGTTCACTGGCAGCACGAATCCCATAGATCCCCTCCCCCCATTCTACGACGTTGAGGTACAGCTCAAGGGTCCTGCGTTTCCCCCACACAACTCCAGCTATTGGTGTCATTATTCCTTCGAGCACCTTGCGCACATAACTGCGCCCTGGCCACAGGTAGATATTTTTCACCGTCTGCATCGTAATCGTACTCGCTCCGCGCATACGCCGAGTAGAAGAGGCATCATCAAGCACATCATCGAGCGCACCGAAGTCAAAACCCCAGTGCTGCATGAAGCGGGAGTCTTCCGCTGCAACGACAGCCTGCTGCACACGGGTTGGCACATCCTCAAGTGATATCCACTCCTGTCTTTGGGAAATAACTCTGCCCTTTACCCAATACTCAAGCGCTCGAATGACGATAAGGGGCGTTGTCGGTGGGGCAACGAATCGGAGAATACATAGGGAGACAAACCAGACTGAAGCCAACCACAGCGCACACTGCTTGAGTTTTGGTGCCCATCCAGAGCTACGTTTTCGCCGATTCGATTTACTCTTCCCCATGCGCTCACCAGTGTAGCGCAGAATAACCTAGGGGTATACCGGGCTAGCCTAGCCTAGCCTAGCCTAGCCTAGCCTAGTCGCCCTCGATAACGATACCGGCAGCGCGGTACTCATGAAGCTTATTTCTAAGCGTCCTGATACTTATACCGAGCAGTCGCGCGGCTTCGGTTCTATTGTTATCAGTTGTGCGGAGCGTCTCAAGGATGAGGGTCTTCTCCATTTCGGCTACGGTAATGCCAGACCTTATGCGCAGCGCGGACTCACTACTACCTTCAGAAGCCTCGACCGAACGTTCGACGGCGTCATGAAGCCTCGGTGAGGGAGTGGTCTGCTCGCTACGGAACGTATCAAGTTGAGTTGCCGGGTTCATCGATAGCAAGAAGTCTGACTCGCGTGGGATCGCGCCACCCGACAATATTGCAGCACGTTGCACGGCGTTTTGAAGTTCACGCACATTGCCTGGCCAGGAGTGACTCATAAGCGCCTCGGTAACAGGTCCTGGTAGAGTCGGAGCTCTCTCTCCAAGAAACTGCCTCATAAAGTGCTCGGTAAGTAACTTTATGTCCGACCGTCGCTCCCTGAGTGGCGGAAGGGTAAGCGGTATAACATTGAGACGATAGTAGAGGTCTGCCCTGAATTTCCCCTCGCGCACGGTTTCCTCGAGATTCCTATTGGTAGTCGCCAAGACACGCACATCGATCGACACTGGCTCCTTACCACCTACTCGATCGACCTCTCGCTCCTGTAAAACACGCAGAAGTTTTGCTTGTAGCGGCAGATCCATCTCTGAAATTTCATCAAGTAGTATCGTGCCCCCGTGCGCCAACTCAAATTTTCCTACCTTGCGAGCCTGAGCACCTGTAAAAGCGCCCTTCTCATGTCCAAACAATTCGCTCTCAAGGAGGCTTGCTGGTAAAGCGGCGCAGTTAACAGCGACAAACGGGTTATTTGAGCGTGGACTACTGGCGTGGAGGAATCGCGCTATTAACTCCTTGCCAGTTCCCGATTCCCCTTGAATCAAGACGGTCGCTTCACTGCGCGCTACCGCTTCAGCGACTTCCAATACACGGATCATTAAGGGGTCATTGGTGATAATTGGCCGTCCGTGTGGCTGGCGGCCACTCTTTTGCCGACAAGCTTTCGCTTCAGGCAATAGCACTCGCTCTACCACCCGCTCAAGTTCAGGCGCAGTAAACGGCTTGGCGATAAAATCAGCAGCTCCCCGCTGCATAGCCTCTACTGCCTGCGTTATCGTGCCATATGCAGTAATGAGCACCATCGGTACATCGATCCCTCGACTTTGCGCTGACGCCATTAACTCAGAGCCTGACATCTGTGGCATCTGTTGATCAGTGATAACGAGGTCAAATGATTCCCGCTCAAGCAACTCAAGCGCCAGCAACCCATTGTTGACCACTACCAGCTCAAACTCTTTGCGAGCTAGGCAGGTCTTAATTGCAACCTGCATGTGTGGATCATCATCAGCGATGAGGATGCGCGTCTTTGAAGATGCCACTGCTTTTTCAAGCCCTTCGTTGTTTGATTCTTTGAAATCCATCGCTCTTATCTCCTCTTCAAAACCTTTTTATTTCTTTGCGCACCGTGGTAGCGTTATCGTAAACTCAGCACTCGGTGTATTACGAACGCCGATCGATCCGCCGTGCGCCTCAATGATTCGCTTGACTATCGACAATCCCAAACCCGTCCCCTCTCTGCGCCCCGATGCGAACGGCTCAAACAAGCGTGGGGCAACCTCTGCGGGGATACCTGGTCCGTTATCAGAGACGACCACGGTTACGTCGCCATCCTCGGACACATCTGAGACCCGTATTGCTACCGCGCCGGTGAATTGCGTGGCCTGAAGCGAATTCATCACCAGGTTGTACATAACCTGACGAAGTGCTTGGGCATCTCCAACAATCAACGCATTGCCGTCAGTTTTAAGTGAGAACGAAGCTTGGGAGCCGTGCACGCTTGAGAAGTGTTGAACTACCTCTCTGAGCAATCCGTGCAGATTCATCGGACCACGCTGAACTGAATTATTCTTGGCGAAGTGCAAGACGTTGGATACGACACCATCAAGGCTTGTTATGCTGCGTTCAATCTCTTCCACGAGAGTCAGTGACTGTGGTTTATCTGAAAGGTCACCCTTTAACATCGAAATAAAGAGGGTTATTGCGCCGAGTGGGTTGCGTACCTCGTGCGCGAGCGCTGCAGCCGTCTCGCCTAACATCGCAAGTCGCTCCGCACGCTTGACCTCTTCCTCCTTGGCCTCGAGCTGCCTGCGTAGCTGCTCAACTTCGTCCATCAAAGCAGCGTATCGGGTCTCAAGCTTACCGCTACTCTCCGTGAATCGTTGTAGAACATGCGATAGCTCGGTGAGCGATTCGGGAACCTTGGGAACAATTTTTGTAGCAAGCATACTGTGTGTCATCGAGCCTCCAACGATTGCTGACGTTCCCATTCGGACTCCTCAAGAGCCGCTTGCATTAAGATCAACCAGGAATCAGAGGGCGCAAACTGCTTTCCTGCCTGTTCGACTATCTCGCGCGCTTTGGGCATATCGCCCTCAGCGAGGCTCGCGCGCACCAGTCCATAGTCGGCCCAACTATCGATAAACCCCTCCGGAAAATCTTTCTTGCCTCGTTCTATCCAGAAGCGTGCTCGTTGGAATGATTGCGTCTCAAGCGCGACTGAAGCGAGCATGCGCACTGCTCGCGGTGTGCGGTCGTGGTCAAGCGGAATAGCTCGTAGATTCTTTTCAGCCGCCTCATACTTTCCAAGCCGCATTTCAACAGTCGCCAGGGTAAAGTAAACTTCTGGCTTATCCTCAGTGTCTGCATCGGCTAGCGCCGCCTTCAGCTTCTCCTCGGCGGTACCAAATGCGCCAGCCCTAACCAGCGCCTGCCCCCACAGCAAATACCCTCGCCCGCGCAAGGGCGATGGCTCATGGAGGAGCGAAACCGCCTTTTGAGCGTAAAGCGACGCCTCTTGGTAGCGCCCCTCTTGATACTCTATTGCTCCCCGCGAGAGTGTAACGCGTGCCCGCACCTCCTGCGATATCGTCTCATCGCGCAGAACAACATCAAACAGCTCTCCAGCTTGTCTGTTCAGTCCGAGCGCCCATGCGCTCTTTGCGACAAAAATCCGCGTATCAGTTCCTACTTTCTTGGTAGGTAGTAGCTCAAAGAGGGTAAGCGCTTTAAAGTGCTCTCCTTCAGCCGAGAGCTTCTGAACGTCGACTGGATGTTGCGCGTGACACTGTGGTGGCGTTGTAGCGACAAGCGCTAGGACCGCACTCGCCAGCGCAGCTGCTACTCTGATTCGTGTTACTGTAGCGTGAATGCCCATACGACCTCCTCGGTGCTGAATCCCTTACGCTTCAAACACATCGGTGTGAGATGAAACCTCAACTTTTGCCTCAAGGCCTTTTTTCTTTATCTTTTCTACTAAGGTCGTGCGGTTCAGCCCCAACAACTTTGCTGCAGCTTTTTTGTTACCGTCAGTCTGAGAGAGCGCGAGCGAAATCAACTTATTCTCGTATTCAGCAACAAGGGAGTTAAAGTCTACACCTGCTGATGGCAACGTCATCTCAGAGAATACAAGACTCGTCGGCGCCACTCCGCCCTCCCGAAGGTATTCAGGCAGTGCTTCAATGTTGATTTCGTCACTCTCATTTAATATCGCAAGCCGCTCAACGAGGTTCTCAAGCTCACGCACGTTCCCTGGCCACGTGTAGGCACACATAGCAGCCATCGTTGATGGAGAGAACGCGAGTCCCTCACGACCAAGCTCTTCAGCATGTCGAGCGAGGAAATGTTGCGCTAGTAGTGCAATATCACCATCTCGGTCGCGCAGAGAGGGCAACTGAACGGGAACGACCTGGAGGCGGTAGAAGAGATCCTCTCGGAATCTTCCAGCGCGAACTTCTTCAGCGAGGTCTTTATTCGTAGCAGCTACAACTCGAACATCAACATCGATTGAGCGAGTAGAACCGACTGGATCAACCTTCTTTTCTTGCAGCACACGTAGCAGCTTGACCTGCAATTTGGGACTCATCTCACCGATCTCGTCGAGAAAGATCGTTCCATTATCAGCCATTTGAAAACGCCCCATACGCGAGCTAACTGCCCCTGTAAAAGAGCCTTTTTCATGGCCGAATAGTTCACTCTCAAGGATATCCTCCGGAATGGCACCGCAATTAACCGGAACAAGCTTCCCGGAGCGCCCGCTCATAGTGTGCAGCGCACGAGCTATAAGCTCTTTCCCAGTTCCGCTCTCGCCGAGAACTAATACGGTCGAGCGTGTCTTAGCCACTTTTTCGATAACGCTAAATATCTTTCGCATCTCAGGACAGTTGCTGACGATTCCACAGAATCGATGTGAGAGTGATGCGTAACTGGAGGGTGATACTGATGCTGGGGCAGTTACAGCAGAGAAAGAACGAACATCATCAGCGGTAAACGCGGCGTTGTGCAACATAAAGAACCTTCCTTGTTCATATGGAGCTTTAGTTTTACAACCAAGCTCGAATAACCTGTGGTAGCTTGCGTCCCCTATCCTTAGGGACCCAAAAATCTACTGTCACGTTTTTGGCAAACTTCGTACCAGCAACAGGCTTGAAATGTTAGATTCTTGACGTTCAGAAAGAGCACCAAGAGTTTTCGCCCCTTTTTATCAGTGAGATTGGGAGGTTAACAATTTTGGTACAATCTTTTACTCTCTGACACTGCCCATGCAGCAGTGCCCTTTGTGCATACAACTGCAAAAAAGTTGTTCAGTTTTGTGTAGTCTCTGCCGACAAGCGGTGCGCAGTTGGTGCTAATTGATTATCGAAGGAACATCACCAATAAGTAGATCGCGGAGCGCTAAACCTAACGCTACACGAAATGACTCGGCGCGCGATTCGATGTGACCACTGGTGGATTGTATAACGGTTTTGTAGCAGACATGTTTACTGTTCATCTCAAGGCCGGCGTGAAAGATGACCGCCTGACGCGCCTCGAACTGCATAATCATCTGCTCAACGGTTGGCAGCCACAGAAAGGAGGCACGCAACTCTTCCGGGGACATCCCTTGCGGATCTACAAGGATAGCGATAGGTGAGTTTCCTTCACGCTCAAAGACCTCATCACCCACCTCCGGGTGCCAGTAGAGCCCAGCAACTTCAAGGTCCTGTGCTACGTGAATTAGGCGGTCATTCTTTGAGTCGTTCTTTTGCACGGTTGCCCTACAAAAAACCATCTCCCTACTACGGATATCGTCAGATTTTCGCCGAAGCTAAAGAGAAAATCTTTACCCGCAATATCACTGGGTTATATAATAAGATGCTTTCGAGTGGGCAGTGGGAGTTAAAAAATACCTCTAAGTGCTGCACACGACCTAAGCGGCACTAACTTTTAAGAAAGATCACGGTCTGAGGCAGTTATCACGAGTAGGTACGCAAGTGTCGCTAGAGTTACAAGTAGGATAAAGAGCTTGTAAAAAACCACCATTAATATACCAAGCACAAACCCAGCCAAGGCGGCTTTTTCGCCATTCGCCTGGACAAAGGCACGCAAATCCTGAACCTTCGCTCGAAAGTAGGCCTGCCATTCGTCGGAAGATTTAGAGCGTACCGTATTTTTTATGTAGTCTATAACGCGCCGCATGAGCTTACGCCTTCCAAGCACCAGTGATCACGGGTATACTCGCTGAAGAGCGATGTTCTTACAAGAGCGCAGACGGTACGGTTGGCTAATGAACCGCTCGTTGACTTAGAATCTGCAGGGGAACGTCTTTATCTCTATCAGGAGCATACCTTATGAAACGCACAGCAATCCTAGCGGCTCTTATCGCCATTACTACCACCTCCTCTGCAGCATTTGCTGCCGATACCGCCCGAGGCAAAGCACTCTTTGCGCAACGGTGCGCAATGTGTCACGGCGAAAAGGGTACTGGTGATGGAGCTCTAGCTGCAACGATGCCGGAAGGACAAAGGCCACGCAACCTTGCGGCCGGTGAGATGAAATATGCTAAGGACGATACCAAGCTCGCTGAGACGATCAAGAAAGGCGGTGCAGCCGTTGGACTCAGCGTGATGATGCCAGGACAGGTTGACCTAAATGACAAGGATCTTGCTAGCCTTGTGGCCTTCGTTAAATCACTCAAAAAGTAACCTCTCATATGACCGCTAGCAAGGAATCAACTGAGAGCTCGGCTTACGCTGCCCTGGGTGCGTCGTCTGCCAAAGGCGGTGTTCTCAAGGCAGTTGGTGAGCACTCAACCAGTCGATACTTTGCTAGCCCAATCGCAGATCCGTTTGGCGACACTACCAAATCATTTTTCCTACACGCTGACGGTGCTGGCACAAAGAGCATAGTAGCTTACCTACTATACAGAGAAACCGGAGACATAAAGTGGTTTCGTTCACTTGCAACCGATAGCCTCGTGATGAACCTCGACGATATCGCTTGCTCTGGGGCACTCTCTGGCTTAGTGCTCAGTAATACGATTGGGCGTAACCGTAGGCTTGTGCCAGACGAAGCGATAGCTGAGATAATTGCTGGCTACAGGGAGTGCGCAGCGACCCTAGGCTCATACGGCATCGATATAACGCTCAGCGGTGGCGAAACCGCGGATATGGGGGACCTCGTTCGCACCTTAGTCGTTGACTCGACTCTCTCGGCGCGAATCCCGTCAGAAGAACTCGTCGATACCTATCAAGTCAAAGCAGGCGATGCGATCGTTGCTTTCAGTAACGTAGGGCAGGTTGCCTGGGAAACCGCACCGAATTCAGGGATAGGAAGCAACGGACTTTCTCTTGCCAGAAACGTACTACTGTCACGCTACCACGTTGACCGCTATCCTGAAGCGGGCGATCCCGAGCTTCCCCGCGGTGTAGCGTATCGCGGTCCTTACAAGGTATCAGATTTTGCTCCCGAGCTGGGCACTTCTGTCGGTGCAGCACTTCTCTCACCGACTCGAAGCTATGCGCCTTTGATAAAGTCAGCGCTGCGAGAACTCCGTACAGCCATTCATTCACTTATCCACTGCACCGGTGGTGGACAGGTAAAGATTAAGCGCTTTGGCCGTGGTGTGCGATTTGAAAAAAACAACCTCTTCCCTACCCCGCCTCTCTTTGAGCTGATTCAGAAACATGGAGATGTCCCGTGGCCAGAGATGTACTCCGTTTTCAACATGGGTCACCGCCTAGAAGCGTGCATAGACCCAGCCGCTACCTCTGAAATTATCGCGCTTGCGGCACAATTTGGCATTGCCGGGCGCGTTATAGGCCAGGTATCCTCTACGAGTGGAGAAAATGAAGTCGTCATAAGCTCTCCACACGGTGAGTTTAGATACTAATGCCTGACGCACACCATTTTAACATCGATAACGTTGTTCAGAGCACAAGCATCGCTGAAGCGTTTTGGAAACGTTGCGCTGAAACTCCGGATGCCACCCTGTATCGCTATGCAGTTGCACCATCAGCAACTGGTGGGAGGCTATGGAAAGATGAGACCTACAGCTCTGCCGCGAAAAAGATATCCCGCATAGCCCATCACCTAGCCGAAAAAGGGGTAACCGTTGGCACTGCAGTTGCGATCATGTCTCATACCCGCCCGGAATGGATCCTCGCTGACTTAGCTATTCAATCTCTGGGAGCGATAACAGTTAGCATCTATCAGAGTCTGCCCGCCGCAGAGGCTGGATTTATCCTTTATGATTCAGGTGCACAGGTCA
>JBIIHY010000423.1:0-2927 GCA_044235305.1 Bdellovibrionota bacterium | reverse complement strand
GTCGGTCCCACCTCGCGCCACCCCGCGATGGTTTCAAGGGTGCAAAGAGAGCGTGGAAGGGCGAGCTAAGTTAGCAAAAATGGCGTAAGGCACGCACTCTTGCCTTTCCGTCACAGAGGAAGCGGAGCTTAGAAGTCATCAGGGGATGGCTCGACTACGCTCGCCACAGGTTGGCTCGACTACGCTCGCCACAGGCCCTTGCCGTGAGCCTGTCGAACGGGCGATGAACTTAGGAATAGGTGGAGGTGCCTGCCCAACTACGCCAAGGCTTCGTCGGATAAAAAAGTCAGGGATTCCTTGAGCCTTCATACAAGTCAGCATTGGCAGAGGTTGTAGTTGAGCGTAACGTAGTAGCAGAGTCTGCACCGGCGGCAGATAAGCCATCGGTTCCAAAGGTCTGCGGCCTTGATGGTGATTGCGAGAGTTGTCAGTAGAAGAAGTTTAACTAAGGTTTGGGTTATATATTAGGTGGCAGTGCGTTAAGTAGTTAGGCTTTCATTTCCTCAACCACCGATCAAGTAACATAAGATATTCTCGCCACGGAAGCACAGTTGCAAGGTCTTGCAGCTCAAAGCCTTCGGGCACGTCAGCAACGACGTAGCGCGGCACAGAGGGGTGCTCATCGGCAAAGGCACGCAAGCCAGAGAAATACTGCGGTGTAATAACCGAAGAGGATTTTATCTCTACTGCCGCGATGAGTACGCCTCTGTCTTCAATCAAAAGGTCTACCTCTTGACCGTCTTTAGTGCGCCAAAAAAAGGCTCTGCCATCTGTTGAAAGGTATCGCAGCAAGCGATCCGTTTCCAATACTATGAAGTGCTCAAAGAGACGTCCTCGTCGTACCTTATCAGGTGTCGAGCGTAATTGCCGCTCTAGGGTATTTAGTACGCCAAGGTCAAAGAGATAGAATTTCGGGGTTGAGCGCAAACGCCTTCGTACGCTCTTACTGTAAGCCTGCAACTTAATCCCAATAAGGGTATCAACCAATATATCGTAGTAGCTTTGAACCGTTCTAGGCTGTAGCTGTGCGTCACGTGCGACATTTGAGAAATTAAGAAGCTCTCCAGACTGTTGAGCAGCAACTTCTAGGAAGTTCAGAAAGCCCGGAAGGTTTCTCACGAGAGACTCCTGCTGAATCTCCTCGCTTAAGTAAGTGGTAACATAGGCAGTCAGTAGATCGACGCGCTCTTCAGTTGAAGGTTTTAAAATAATGCTGGGCAAGCTCCCGAACTGCAATATGTCGTCGAGTGACGCGCACTCTCCTAACTCGTGATGCGTAAGGGGGGACAAGTTGCGCGAGACGGCTCTACCGCCCAGTAAATTTGCTCCCTCCCGCTTTAACTTTCTTGCGCTCGAACCTGAAAGAATAAAGACAGTAGCAGGCTGCTCATGCATCAGTCTTTGCACCTCGTCGAGGAGTGCAGGAATCTTCTGGACTTCATCTATAAAGAGTATCTCAATTTGCTCATCGGTTATTTTCTTCTTTGCCTCTGCGTAGAACTGCCCGGGTGAAGCCAGGTAGCGGTGATACACAGTACGGTCTAACAAATTAATGACCCACACCCGACGACCTGCAACAAAACCCTCAATAAGCGTAGTTTTTCCAGTTTGGCGCGGACCAAATAGAAAAAAACTGTTATTAATCGGTAACTTGCAGATTCTGCGTATCATAGATCGCAAAAATACGCCAAATTTGATCCAAGGGCAATTGGATTTGCAACATATTGTTTATATTGCGTAATTACGCCTTTTTATTTCCGCAGTTGCCGCCTTTTATGCCTAAATCGCCTTAACCGTGCATATCCAAGGTAGCTGCGACAACGCCGCATAAGCGACGCGTCCGAAACTACGATCTAGCTTGCGTTTCCACAGGAACGTTTTGGCCGCCCTTGATAACTCTAATGGAGTGGCGCAGACCGCGGATATCGCCACTCTTATCGAATGAGTACACACCGAATATTCCCGAGAACTCGGTAGAGTGCAGATACTCGTTAATCGGCTTTCCAGAAGTGATCGCCTGATGAATCGAACGAAACGCCTCAAAGCCTGCTGGGAGAATAAAGGTCCATCCTTGAAGAGCGCCGTACCT
This sequence comes from Bdellovibrionota bacterium, assembly GCA_044235305.1. Taxonomy (GTDB): domain Bacteria; phylum Bdellovibrionota_C; class UBA2361; order UBA2361; family OMII01; genus OMII01. Next base: position 838 of record JBIIHY010000423.1, on the reverse strand, counting down.
GCTCAGATACTCCTGGTAAAGTTTTCTTCCTTCTTCATTGAGCAGCTCTTCTGCTTTCGGAAGATCAACAAAGATTATTCCCTCTGCCATCGCGCCTGCAGCAGCAAGAAAGCTTGAAGCTCCGGGCATGTAGGCGCCGTAACGAGTGGGCACAAATTGCATCACACTCATCTGTTTAAGGATGGCGGTGAAGGTTCGCTCGGTATTTGTGTTTATGAAGATAGCGTCCGGCGCACGAGATTGGAGTCGTAGAAGCTGCCCCTTGAGATCGGTATCCCCACTCTGAAAATCTTCTGAGACCACTTCCAGACCGATCTGTCCTGCTCGCTTTCTAAAGTCATTTGCGAACCCCTCAGAGTACGCGTTCTGTTCGGTAAGCATACCTACTTTTGTATGCGCACTACGAACAGCATCCGCTAAAGCACTCGCTGCTATCGCATCACTCAGGCTCGCCCGGAAGATACGCTCACCCAGATTAGAGATCATCGATGGAGTAGCAAGCGGTGCCATCACCACCGCGCCAGCCTTATCATACACCGGTCCGGCTGCAAGCGTTACGGCGCCGCACACTGTAAATACAGCAGGAACCTTAGAGACCTTGGCGAGCTTATGCGCGATTGAAACTGCTGTTTTCGGGTCGCAGCGATCATCCTCGAATGGGTAGGCAAATCGATCGCTTTTTCATAAGTAATTGAACTGTAGTGGTTGTCCGGTCCTCATTCTGGCGAAGTGGGTCAATCAAGGGTCGAAGTGAGAGGTCGGTCCCACCTCGCGCCACCCCGCGATGGTTTCAAGGGTGCAAAGAGAGCGTGGAAGGGCGAGCTAAGTTAGCAAAAAT
>JBIIHY010000388.1:0-2927 GCA_044235305.1 Bdellovibrionota bacterium | reverse complement strand
AGAGCAGTTTTTTAATGCTTTGCGCAGTCAGCTTCGCACCGATCCTAAATTCACAGCGCAGTACCTCGATGGGCGAGATACATTGCTTGTCCTGGGAATTCTCGACCGTACTGTGCCGTTTTCATACGGCATGAAGCTACGCGAACAGATTGGGCGACCAGAGACTATCTTTTTATTTGCCGATCACTACGTAAGTCTGGCATTCACGCAGACGGTCTCGCTGCTACCACCTAGCAAGGAAAAGAGCGGACTCTTCCCGTTCCCGTATATCGAGCAGTCTGCGCTCTCTTTCTACAAGCGTAAATTCGATGACACCTGGAACTGGAAGGCCTTGCCTTTCGAGCTATTCACACTCCCAATCAACTTAGTAGCCGAAGGGCTGGCCGAAGTCGGTTCGCTGATAGAGAGGATAGGTGGCAGGGACCCGGTACCACAGGAACAGAGCGATGAGCAGCTCCTGCATTGGAGCCCTGTATCATCCCAGACGTCAGCAGCAGCAAAAGTTGTTACCCAGCGCTCTTAGCACCAGGAGGACAGACTTGCTTCCTACGACACGCAGCGATTAGCTCGTTAAGACCACGTGACACAGTGTTAACAGTATTAGCTACGCCACGACCGCCACTATTAGGCGAGCGGGGGACTCCAAGCCGCGTGTAGCATGAGTTAACCTTGTTGGCTATTCCAACTACCTGCTGCTCTAGGATTCTAAACTGAGGCTTGAGAGCCTCTACCTGGGCAGCATACGAGGTTGTAATACACGAGTTGCCGCACACCTCTACACCCGCAGAGAATATCTCGTTACTGCGGGTTACGATGTGGCGAAATGCAGCAGTGACAGCCTCGTCGGGAAGCTTGGTAGAAATCTTACAACCCGTTCGCTTGGACCGCGCGCGTTCAGCCATGTAGCGAGTTCGTAGTTTACTGGCTTTGACGACCAGTTGCTTTTCGAATTGCTTGACATCATCGGTCGCTGGAACCGTTGTGCAAAGAGATATTCCAGCAGAGCACTCAGACGGGCTGGTGGCGCTGCCACCACAAACGCCGCAAGCATCGATCTTGCTCAATCCGTTAATTACACCCGCACAATCCTTGCACGATGAGCTATCGCCTCCGCAGACGCCACACGGATCGATCTTAGCCGATCCAAAAGGCACTCCTTTGCAGTCAAGGCAGGTTGTGCCATCGCCACCGCAGACGTTACATTGGTCTAGTTTGGCTCCTCCGTTTGGTTTGCCCGAGCAATCAGCACACGATGTCCCATCGCCAAAGCACACACCACATGGGTCTTTTGAGTTACCCCAATTAGCCTCAGTAGGGCAGACCCCGCAGGCGTCTTTGTTGCCGAGCGGATAAGAGTACTGTGGATGAGATGGGCATAAGCCGCAGCCGTCAAAGACCTTATTTGTGTCGTAGTTATAGCCGGGAGGGCCCTTTAAGCAGATGCCGCAGGCGTCCTTACCCTTGTTGGCATTGGCGCTGTCATCGAGGCAGACGCCACACTCATCTAGAACAGTACCATTTGAGTTCGGCACCGCAGAGCAACGTCCATTCGTGCTCAGCAAGCCAGCAGTGAGATCTCCTGCGTATCCGCTAAACTCAAGAGCGATAGCTCCCACGTTAGTAGCGCTAGCGCCACCACCGATTAGCAATGATTTGGCAGTAAACCCAGATACAGTCGATGATCCGGCAGATAGGAATAGGCTGAATGGAATGCTAAGAGTCACAGGAGATGTCGGGTGAATGACCTTGTTAACCGTTATCTCAACTTGTGAGAAGCCATTTCCGAGAGGAAATGTAGGATTATAGAGCCTCAGCGTGATGACCATATTTTCGCCGTACGCGAAGTCAAAAGACCTAAGCTGTAGCAAGAAAGCGTCTGCATCATCTTGAGTCAGATCAAGCGAGCCGAGACCATTGGCCTTTAGAGTGGCTGGATTAGTATCTCCATCCCAAACAACGCTTGCAAAACCACCATGGTCTCCCTGAGTGATCCCGATAATGCCGCCGGCAGATGTAGTTTCTATACGAGTCACACCGACTCCGGTGCCTGCAGAGGTCTTCATCGCTGTCAGGCTCCGGCCCCCTCCCAGCGCACGGGAGTGGGTTGTGTGGGTAGAGGCGCTGCCACCGACCACTTCGGGCGAGGAAACGCTGGCCTGAACCTGGAATTCATCGATCGTAGCAGCGGAGGCTACCGAGCTAGAAAAGGCGCAGAGTGCCACCAGCAACGCACGAATATTAGAAGTGTAAGACATATGCCATCCCTACCGAACACAACTGTAAAGTTGCGAGTACGATAAGGGTGGAACGGCTTTTTAACAATCGGCAAAATGCGCTATCTCACCGGGTGCCCAAACTCTGTCAGCGCCTTTCTCAGGTTGAAATAGGTGTAAGGTTGCTCAGCGGCTCGACTGTCCTTGCCCGCCGCGTTGTTGAACCATAACTGCAGCCCCTTGGGTTCGTAGACAACATTTTGGAAGTTAGATGGCATGGCGATAAACGGAACAACCTCTGTCATTATCACCTCTGGTGTAATGACACCGCGCTTTTCGGAGAGTACCTTAGTCATTCGGTCCGGATAATGTCCGCCGTAGAGCACCTCTTTGATAGCTGGGAAGGTCTTTGTGTTGTCCTTGAGCTCCACACCGGGTTTGTGAACTTCGAAACGGTTACGGTCGCGGACGTAGAGCTCTGATCTATCGTTCTTTCCATCGCTCATCAGGAATACAAACGAGTTGGTTCCAGGCTTAGAGCTAATCTGCTTGCGCACATCCGACAGGTTCTTTGAGTAAGTGAGTACATCTCGCAAAACAAAGGGCATCGGCATGCCGCGCATTGTTTCACCCTCTGGATCGCCGTATCCCATCTCGCCAAGTGTAATGCCTTCTGCGTTCATACCTGATACAGCGCCGAGAAATCCTACCCAG
>JBIIHY010000387.1:0-2929 GCA_044235305.1 Bdellovibrionota bacterium | reverse complement strand
GCGCTCAGCTAGATGACTACGCGCTCTCCCCGGCGTCCCACGTCTTATATCACCAATAGTTTAGGCAGTCAGGGGATCTTTCATCAGGAGAGATCGCGCTTTGTCTGTCGTCCTAGCGGGCACGACATGTCGGAATGCATGGGTATGTGTGTTGTAGTGGTCGTGCCTGAGATTCGAGCTTCTACTTAAGCGTGTTCGGTGCAGAACACGTTAGGGTAGCCGTTAGCGAATTTGCGGAAGTTCCAAGGCTTGCCACGCCCTCTATGCTGCGGTAGCGGACTGAAGAGAAGAAGGTTTTAACTGTACCGCCCAAGCTCAGACCGGAGGCAGCATCAACAATTTTTCTTTTGAGAGATGACTGATACTCAACGAATTTCTTCTTGGGCGCTGCCAATTTTGCCATCGTAAACGAAATAGACCTTTCGGTTGTGCAGTCTATGCCATCCTCGTTTAACGGTTCGCATGCAGGGTCTGTCGTTCTAATAATCCCTGTTCCGCTGATTGCGCCGGACCGGGAGACCACTATGTTTAGATTGTTTACCTCCGTTTCTGAGGGGTCGCTGAAATTGAGGTTTCCGCACGTATACGTAGCCGCGAGCGTGGCTACGGTGACCTTAGCCTTCGGCGCGGCGTGCGCTGATGGAAGTAGAACTAAAAAGAAGAGAGCGAATAAAAGGATAGGGGCTGTAGACGTCACAGTTTTCATGGTCTCCTCGTGTCATCAGATTAATTGGGAAGGTCGGCTGTTTTATTCCCTTGATGGAGCTCCGCTAGTTTCTTAACTGATTTTTTATTTGTTTTTCTGTGGCGCAGAACCTTTGACACCTCGCGGTGCAAGCCTGTCGCGCACGACGGCGGTATCTGGCGAGGTTCGAGCCTGAATGCGGCTTGGGCGTTTTTGTATCGTAGAAACAGGTAGTTAAGGGATGGGGCTGGCTTGACGTGTCGGGCCGGCCAGGAAAATCCGTCTCAGGAGCCGTATGCCAATACAGTGAGAATCGCCACGTGCCCTGCTCAACCCCGCACACGTTCGTCGCGTAAGCCCTACTAACGATTTACTTTCTAGCGGGCACGAAGCATTCGCGGTAAAACTATAGGTATGAAGATTCTCGTACCAGTAAAGAAAGTTCCCGATTGGCAAATTAAGCTTAAACTTCTCGCTGATGGCTCTGGCATCCAGACTGACGGCATTAAGTGGATCATTAACACCTTCGATGAGATCGCGGTTGAAGAAGCGATTCGTCTTAAAGAGAAGGGGGTAGCAACCGAGATAGTGCTCGTGAGCGTTGGTCCAGCCGACACTCGCGCTCGACTCGAGTACGCTCTGGCTATGGGAGCTGATTCAGCCATCTTAGTAAAGCATGACGGGCCGGTCGACTCAGACCTGGCTTCCCGCGCCATCGCAGAGGTCTTTAAGAAGGGGTCGTATTCGATGCTCCTGATGGGGAAGCAGGCGATCGACTCGGATTCAAATCAGACCGGGCAGCTCCTCGCTGCGCGCTTAAATCTGCCGCAGGCTACCTTTGCATCGAAGGTGGTTGTTGAGGGTGGTAACGCGCTCGTTACCCGTGAAGTCGATGGTGGGCTAGAAACCGTTAAGGTCCCTCTGCCGTGTGTGGTGACAACAGATCTGCGCTTGAATGAACCGCGCTATGCAGCGCTTCCAAACGTGATGAAGGCGAAGAAGAAGCCCTTTGAAGAGATATCCCTTGAAAGCTTGGGGGTCTCGCCTGAGGTGCGAGTCAAGGTGCGTACGCTCTCAACTCCTGCCGCCCGCAAAGGCGGGAAAAAAGTGGCCAGCGTAGAGGAGCTAATAACGGCTCTGCAACAGGAAGCTAAGGTACTCTAACGGTCTTTTAAGGATATCTCATATGTCAAAGGTTTTGCTCTTCATCCAACACGATAACGGTAAGGTACTCAAAGGATCACTTGCAGCATTAACAGCCGCGCGCCAGCTCTCAGCAGCGTGGGGTGTTTCAGGCGTTGTAGGTGTTGCCCTCGGGGCGGGGGCTCAAGGGGCCGCGCAGAGCGTTGCAGCTCTGGGAGTTGAGAGTGTCTGCTACTCAGAAGCTGCCCTCTTTACTGACTACCGTGCTGAGCCCTATGCACGCGCGGTGGTACTTGCTGCCCGCGAGCTTGGTGCTTCGGTCGTTGTTGCCCTTGCGAGTAGCAGCGGTAAGGATCTGTTGCCGCGGGTATCAGTGATGCTCGATGCAGGGCAAGCTTCGGATGTTATCGCAGTGAATGGCGATGGATCGCTTAAGCGGCCGATGTATGCTGGAAACATTCTTGCTGATGTTGAGGTTCTCTCGGCTAGTAAAGTCGTTTCTATCCGCGGAACGGCCTTCGCTCCGGCAGCATCTGAAGGGTCACCTGGCAGCGTGCGTGAGCTGGTGCTTAGCGGAGATCCAGAGCTGCATGAGCAGCCGCGGTTTGGAGAGATCGTATCACGCGAGCAGTCTAAGGCTGACAGGCCTGAACTAGCTGATGCTGAAGTTGTTGTAAGCGGCGGACGCGCGTTAGGTTCGGCAGAGAATTTTGAGAAAGTTATCTTTCCTCTCGCTGATGCAGTGGGAGGGGCAGTGGGTGCATCGCGCGCTGCGGTTGACTCTGGCTACGCTCCAAACGATTGGCAGGTGGGGCAAACTGGAAAGGTTGTCGCTCCGCAGCTCTATATCGCTGTCGGTATCTCGGGTGCTATCCAGCATTTGGCTGGCATGAAGGATTCAAAGTGTATCGTTGCTATCAATAAAGACCCCGATGCGCCAATATTTGAGGTGGCTGACTACGGCTTGGTTGCAGATCTTTTTCAAGTGGCACCCGAACTAACTGATGCTATCAAGCGTGTTAAGTCCTCATAAGTAAATTTCGTGAAGAGGTATCTCGCGCTTCTTTTGCTGCTCGTTACTACCGTAGGTGCAGTGTCGTG
>JBIIHY010000386.1:0-2933 GCA_044235305.1 Bdellovibrionota bacterium | reverse complement strand
CCATTCAGATGGGAGCCATATCCCTAAGTGGATATCGGTAAGGAAAGCGATCTTGTATCCATCGAACTCAGGGGAAAGACCAGGTAGCGTCAGGGTTACCTCTTCTAAGGTAATGTCTCCAGTCAGGGTCCGTGTCGCAAGATCCAGGTAAACTGCACCAGTCGCAGCTGATGCTGCAGCGCCGCATACTGCTCCCGTGATAAAAGTCCTCCTCGATAGCACCCCTATGTCACTCCGTGTTTGAAACCGCCTGAACAATTCGCTGAACTGGACGGCTTCTCTTCTTCCAACTCAATTTAGCCCGGTAGCTTCGCACTGCCATAGTCCAGCCGCCCGACGTTATCCACACATTAAGCGCTGGGATATCCGGATGAAGAGCCTCAAGGGCACGAAATTCACGACCATGCCAGAGCCGCCGACCCGAACTGGTCGTGACTGACTCGCCCAGCACAGCATGGCACATCTCGTGGAATACGACCGGGGAGATCCACCGACAAGCTGCCGGTTCGTACAGTTCGCGGGCAACAACAACTCTGCGCCGCCGAATATTGCACGAGGCTAAAACGCGCCTCTGGGGGCGTGAGCTCCAATAGATGGTGTAGTTGTCCAGGTCCGATCTATCTGGAAAAAACTCGGCTTGCAGCTGTCTCCAGACTGCGAGAAGGAAAGGGTCACTTGCTCTGCATGTTTTCGCTTTGCTCCGCCTTCGGAGAGAACGAGTAGGTTGGGGAGTAAGGAGTAATTTTAAAGCTCTCATTAGACGCATGTCGGTTACCTCGCTGCCACGAGATCACATATCATCGTCTTTCGGGTCAAGAAAGAAGACACCGGCGACGAAATCGATGACTTCGTCTAGACAAACACCTCCGTAAGCACCGATTATGAAAAGATCTGCTCCTGCACCAACCTCACCGGGGCAGACGTCACGGTCTTTCGATTGCTTGAAGGCGGGGCTAATTCCAATCTCGTTGGAAGATTCTACTCGAACGGGCAATGCCCGACCGAAATCGCCAATGCGTATAGATGCAGGCATCATCATGCGAAAGCCTGCTTGACCATATTCCGTAAAGCGAACTACTCCGCCGGCAGCCGGTCCTACGCCAACATCAACTCGGAAGATATCTATGAAGTCGATGACTCGATTTGGAATCCACAGGAGCGCCTCGGCCCACCACGGAGTCCCCTCGTTTTCCTGGATGGGCTTGAAGTCTGCCCAGGGCTCCTTGGGGCTTGCCGGGACTAAATCAGTGTAGCCTCGTTCGCTCGAGGCGGGTTGCGCCAGGGTCGGGGAAGTGGTGGATGCAGTAAACAGTATTGCTAGGATGGTGAGTACGATGAGCTTTCTGTTCATATAAGGGGAAAGCTACCACTAGTCCAGCAACGCCACCAGCTCCGAGTGATACGTCTGCGGAAACATATCTAGGACCTCCACGAACTGAAGTCGGTAGCCACGGTCGCTGAGAGTCTGTACATCCCGGGCAAACGTTGGTGGATAGCAACTGACGTATACCAGACGAGGAGAGAGCTGTGGAGAAAGGCGTTGGCACACCTCAAGGGCGCCGCCGCGTGGTGGGTCGAGCACAACTGTCGGTGCCGGAGTGTTGCTTTCGGCCCACTTCTCACAACTTATTCGGTTGAAGGTAAGGTTGCCGGAAACGCCTGCTGCTCGCGCTCTAAATTCGCCGAAACGAACAAGGTGAGGATCGACCTCAACGGCTGTAACTGAGTGGCCAGCTAGTGCAAGGGGAATAGAGATATTGCCGGCACCCGCGTAAAGGTCGGTGACTGAAGGGGTTTGAACGAGGGAAAGGATGCGATCAAGCATCACCTGATTCGCCTCTTTATTGTTTTGCGAAAAGTGCCCAACGGGTGGGGAATCTTGGTCCTCTTGGTTAGTCCGATAGATTGGTTTGTGCCGGAAGTTTACTTGTAGGTGCGGGCAGCGGCGCTCAAGCTCCTTGAATTCATCTTTTGGTAGTAGTGTGGTGAGGGCACTGTTGTTACGGGGATGAACTTCAAAGGCAACGTGAATAGTACCGTCGTGGTCTTCTACGGTGATGGTCTCAACCTCTGGAGCGCAACCCTTTATCAGTGCGAGGTTCTCTTTAAGAAAGCCGTTTATTGCGTGTGTTGAGATGGGGCATTCCTCTATCTCAACAATCTGTCGACCATTCTTTCGGTACAGCCCAAATTCTCTTTTCTTGTTAATGTGAAAGGACATGCGGCGCCGGTAGTGAAGCGCCGGTAGGTCAGCTCCGAGTATACGTACCCCCTGCAAGGGTACAATATCGCCGTGAACCCTTAGAAGATCGGCGACCATTTCCGCTTTCAATGTGCGCTGGACCGGTAAATTTATGTGCTGGAGGTCGCATCCGCCGCAGGTTCCAAAAACCTTGCACGTTGGTGTCGATCGCGCAGGAGAGGCCTTTATTATCTGTACCAGGTCAGCCTCGACAAAGCTCTTTTTGTTCTTGGAGATGTGTGCGGTGACTTCTTCTCCGGGGATGGCATAGGGAATAAAAGCCTTTTTACCAGCATGTTGTTCAGGCGAGCTGATCGTTCCAACGCAACTTCCACCCGAAGCAAGGCTGGTTAGGGTTACGGTGATATCTGCGGTGTTGGTTTGGTCGTTGCTCATGGCGGAGGGAGAGTATCACCGCTTCGGGGGCTAGGAAAGGTGAGGTAAGCCCCCGCGTGCGTTTTCCCCGCGCGCGTTTTCTCAGAGACCGCGCGGTGCGAAGTTTTTTCGTCATTTTTGTCTTAGCAAGCAACTTTCACTCTGCCTGCCCGAATGTCTTGTGTAGGTAGCAACGCAGGGTACCGTGCACACTGTAACCAATGTCACGCCCGCCCGGTACCGTGCCGTTGCTCCTGTGCGGCTCGTTGCTGTTTGGACGAGCCGCTAATTAACCTTTTTCAGCTTGTAGAGACCC
>JBIIHY010000085.1:0-9778 GCA_044235305.1 Bdellovibrionota bacterium | reverse complement strand
AAACTCCAGACAGAGTTGCAGCGCTATCAACTGCGCGTCGAGGTCGTCAGTAAGGTCTCTGAGTGTGCTGTAGCTACCATGCGAAAGCTTCAGCAGCAGCAGTAAAATTTTTCTTGTAGGAGGTAGTGTGTCCCAGATCATAGCGCTCAAAGCGTCGTTAACCGCAGAGGAGGCCAGGTTCCGGAGCGCGTGTCAGCACGTGCAGTCGGTAGCTGCCAAATGCCACAGTGCGCAGCAGCGGGTAGCTGAGTCAACGGCTTCGTTGTGGAGTGAGGTCGTAAGGAGAAAGATGGCTGACGGGAAAAATGCTCCTGTCTGCGCGCTGCGAGAGAGCGTCACAGGTGGAGCGGAGGAGGCGCTTAGCCGACTCGGAAAGGAGGTACATCACAGTCAGAAAGTGACTGAAGAGCTAGCACAGCAATCAGCCCTCGTCGCGTCCCTTAGCGACGGGCTTGCTGTTCGCGGAGCGATGGTGGAGCGCCTTGAGCGAAAAGCTGCCGCGAGACGGGAGAATCAGAGCGAAGAGGAGATTGCAGAGCTTGCGTCGCTAGCCTCCCTGGGCCAGGGAGTTGAATTGTTTTCGTTGGTACCTAGTGCTTCTGCGCTGCCGGTCGCTGTTTCTCAAAAACCTTGGGTTGGGGATGTTGCCCCCGGTGGGTGTGTGACTACTGTCAACACATTTGCCCCCACAGATACAGCTCGTCATGTTCATACTGTGGAAGGTACGGCTGCAGTCAGTGGTGGTCCCGGCGAGAGGGATGTGGTTCCGACAACAGTAAGCTTAACCCTCACTGACCCGATTCAGAAGGTCGCTACAGCACGTGTGCAGGTGACTACTGAAAGAAGCGGAGCACTGGTCGCTGAGGTTACCGTGGCCTCAAATCCGCTGTGTGAGCGAGTCGTTGATCATACGTCACAGATACACCGGAAACTTGCAGAGCTTGACCTTCCGCTCGCCTCTCTCACTATATCGCACGGGGACCCCACGGAGGATGGTCGGCGAAATGGACGCCAGATTAAGGTAAAACGAAAACAGGAGGAGGGCGACGATGAAGTTTACATCGCCTGAATCCCTCCTTATTCTCTCGCTCGTTCTGGCGTGCATCCCACTCATGGTGGTGACCGCAACCTGTTACTTGAAGTGTAGCGTTGTGCTCAGCCTGCTGCGGGGTGGCTTTGGCACCCAGCAGGCACCGAGCAATTCGATGGTAATGGCGCTAGCGTTGGTGGTGTCGCTAGCAGTCATGGAGCCGGTAGGGCGCGAAGTATACAGCTCGGTCTCCACCATGCGCGTCAACGATCTGTCACGCATGCCGGTTGCCCTGCTAGCTGAAAGGCTTAGCTCTGTTCTGGAGCCGTGGACACGGTTCCTTAGAGCGCACTCTGGCGAGCGAGAGTTAGAGGTCTTTGCTGCAGCGGCAAGTAAAAATCACACTGAAAAGGTTCCCGATAGTAAGGCTGCCGAACCAGCTGAGAAGCGAATTGGCCCGGTGCAGCTACTTGGGGCGTTTGTGTTAAGTGAGATACGTCGGGGATTCGTGGCAGCGTTTATCCTCTTAATTCCATTCTTCGTAATCGATATCGTTGTGGCCAACGTACTGGTGGGGCTTGGTCTTACTATGATGAGTCCAGTTGTTGTCTCGCTGCCGCTTAAGCTGCTCCTGTTTATCACGTGCGATGGCTGGCTCCTCTTAGCGCAGGGATTCATGCGCTCGTACGGTTAAAGGGTGGTGGTTATGGAGCAGGTTATATCGTCTGCATTAGTGGCTGTGGTGTTGCTGTCTGGCGTTCCCCTGGTGGCGATAGCGCTCGGCGCCGGCACAGCAGCGCTCGTTGCAGCGTGTTTCCAGGTGCAGGAAGCAAGCATTACGCACTTGGTTCGGTTGGGCATATTTGCCGCTGTAGTCGCTCTTCTAGGACACGCCGCATACCATGAGATTGAGGCGCTCTTTGTGCAGTCAGTAGCAGCTCTCGTTTCTGTTCGAGGTGATTGATGGATTTCTTCACGATCATACTCCTCTCATCAGCGAGAGCGTTCGGTTTTATGCTCTCGCTGCCGTTGGGGGATGCTGTATCGACTCTGCCCCGCCTTGCCGTTTCTGTAGTGCTTGGGTACGCGCTTTCGGCTAGTAGCGATATACCGCAAGGGGCTTCTACCCTTTTAGCTGGGGTGGAGTTTGCTATCGGATACATCCTTGGATACCCGTTTAGGTTTGTAACCGACCTCGCCGACCTGATGGGTGAACTCCTCGATGCTGCGCGCGGACAGACACTTGCATCCATCATTGATCCACTGAACGGACCGGCTTCATCTGACTTGGCTGCGGTGATGCGGTTGGCCGCGTGTGCGCTTGCCCTTTACTGTGGGGCGCTTGTGTCTGGGTGTCATGCATTGCACCTAAGTTATGACATGGTACCTGCTGCTGCATTGCCAAATATAGAGTTATTGAGTTCGCGCACACTCGTTGTCGCTAGCAGCGTCGTCAGTGCGCTCGCTGGGTCATTTATTACCTTCGTAGGTGCTTTCATTGGAGTTGACCTAGTAGCTGCCCTCTGTTCTAGAGTGTGTAGCCACCTTTCATTTGGGACATTGTCTCATCTCGCAAAGTTTCTGATCCTAGTCATTATCGCTGTTGCACTTCTTGTATGGTGGGGGCAGGAGGTAGCGTTGTTCTTTTCGCGGGAGATGATCACCGCTCAACCGCTATGACTGAGAAGCGTTTTCCTCCCTCTGCGCAGAAGCTCGCTAAGGCGCGTCGGGAGGGGCGCACGGTAAATTCCCGCTGGTTCAGTGTAGGGATCGGTATCCTTGTAACCGGATTAGTCGGGCAAAGAACGATTTCTTTGGTCAGAGACCGAACCTTGATACACTATGGGGAGGCGTTCGATTCACAGCCGTTTGAAATGCTAACGGCTGCGTTTTGTATGACTCTAGAGAGTGTGCTGGGGGTGCTGATTCCTGTTGCTGTGGTAGGTGTCGGTGTACATCTGCTGCAGACCAAGGGCGCATTCTCACTAAGCAGGTTTGCTACTGCTGCTAGTGAGATTGGCCCGCAGCGCTTTGCGACTCGCATCAGAGAGAGCCTGCGAGAAGTTCCTGCGGCTCTACTGCGAGCTGCTCTTGTACTCGGTGTTACGTTTTCGGTGATCACCAGCTTTATCGGCGGCGCAGCCGAGTTAGCTGGGATCAGGTGGGAATACGCGCTTGGGGCAATCGACAGTTTGCTTAGAGCAGCGCTGTTTCGGGTTTGTAGTGCTTTGATGTGTGTAGCCACAGTGGCCTACTTTGTGGCTCGCAGGAGGTTCATAAAAGACCTCTCTATGAACATGGAGGAGCTACGACAGGAAGTGCGCGATGATTGTGGTGACCAGCACCTAAAGTCAGCGCGCAAGGCAGAGGCACAAGCGCTCTCACTGGCTGACCTAGAGCGGCGGGTTAAACGCTCTAAGGTTGTAGTGATTCAGCGCAAACGCGATTAGGAATTTAAGTAACCGGCCAATGACAGAGGAAGCAAGTAACATAAAGCCCTATCGGCTTTCCTTTAGGCTCCCGGACGAAGCCGGTAGCGGGAGCTTTCTCACGCAGCTAGCACAATCTATTGCTTCCGAGCTTGGCTGTGACTACGTATATATAAGCGTGCAGCGGGGTAATGAGATCGAAGTAGCTCATGCTACCTCGGCAGCTAGTTCTTCAACCAACGTCGATGGTGCGCTCTTTGAGCTTGAGCGCGGTGTTGTTGCTTTTAATGGTGCCCCGTGGAGTATCCCACTTGTTATCAACGATATTCAGCGCGCGCGTGTTCCAGGTGAGCTGGCGCTTGCGCTGAGTGTGCGCAAGGTGCGCTCGTGCGGTGTGTTTCCGCTTTCGGTTGATGGGCGAGTGTACGGTGTTGTTGAATGTAGTTTTACGCGATCGTACCACCGCTGGCGTAAAGAGGAGCTTGAGGCTTTTAAGGACCTTGCGCAAGGTCTCTCTGGGCTCTTCACCGTCCCTGAGGTTGACCGTAAATCTTTGGAGATAGCAACGCGGGCCGATGCACGCGGACAGTATGGGCGTCTAGCGCGTTACGGCAACATAGTTATCCTTGTCACCGATGAGGAGTTTCGTATCTCCGAGGTCTTTGGTGATACTGAGAAGCTCCTCGGTGTTGCGGCTGCTGGGATGCGCCGGCGCAACGACATCTGGGATGTCGTCATTGATCCGCGCGACCGAGCCCGCCTACGACGCCGAATAATGCGGCTACGCATCGAGCAAGATGAGCTGCGTGAGGAGGTGCGTGTGGTGCACCAACGTACAGGGGAGGTGCGTTGGATGATGCTGCGTGCTTTACCGCAATTCTCGCCACAGGGAGCCTTTATCGGCTGGGAGGGGTTTGGGCTTGATGTTACCGAGCGCCGCCGCTCGCAAGAGGCGTTACTCGGCCAGAACCGCCGCCTTGAGGCGCTGTTTGAGGTATCGCGGGCACTGCAGGGTTTAAGCGACCCGGCAGCCGTCATGCTTAAAGCCGTTCGTGCAATCGTTCGTGCCACAGGGTCTCATTGTGGCTACGCGACGCAACTGAACCGTGAGACCGGAGAGCTTGAGGTTGCCGCGGGAATCGGATTTAGCGAATCGTACTTTGAACACATGGGACCGGTGCTCAGTGGGCCAAGCCTTCTGCGCACTGCGGTTGATGCAAAAGTTGGGTGCAAGGTAGAAGACATGCAGACAGACCCCCGGGCTGTCTCATCCCTTGCGCGCCGCGAGGGATTAAAATCAGCCATAATTATGCCGCTTCTCAGTGACGGTGAATGTTACGGTGCTATAGTTATCTTCAAGAGGGACGCTGCGGCATACACCGATGTTGATTTCGATCTGCTCTCAGCTGCGGCTACGCAGATTGCGCTTGCGGTTAGACAGGCTGAGAGATTTGATAGTGAGCGCAGGCACGGCGAGGCCCTTGCAGCGCTCTACCGCGTAAGTAGTGAGTTAGCAAAGTATCGCTCTGCTCATGAGATTGCTGAGAACGCCTTCCCGATACTACAGCAGGAGTTCTCTCTAAAGCGCGGCTGGTTCGGAGTGTTGAATGAGCAGGGGACTCACCTTGTAGGTAAGGGCGGTTTTGGCCCAGGCGTTCGCCGACGGTTGCAGGAGGTTCAGGTAGAACTTAGACTGCAACACGATGTAATTGATGAAGCGATCCGTACGCAACGTCCAGTAGTGTGGAGTCGTGGTCAGAAGCTTGAGTGCTCGGGCTTAAATGGGGTGGTCGAACGGCTAAAGGTTGAGAGCTTTGTTGTTGTCCCCCTTGTTTCTCTCGGAAAACCCGCTGGAGTAATGGTCCTTGAGCCCCTTCTTTCGGGGACGTTCTACGGGCAGGGCCGGTTGCAGCTGTTGGTTAGCATGGCCAACGAGATTGCAACGGTTCTTACGGCGCGGCGCTTTGAAGACAAGATGGCCGATTCTCTCAAGATGCGCATGGCAGGCCTCCTTGCGGGCGGAGTCGCTCACAATTTTAACAATCTCTTGCAGGCAATTCTCGGTCAGATCGCACTAGTTGAGATGCAGGTCCCAAAAAGTTCAGCAGTACATGAGTCTACTAGGATGATTACAGACGCAGCTAAGCGTGGCGCCAGCCTCGTTGCGCAGCTTTTAAGCTTCTCGTCACAGGCACCGGTACGCAAAGAGGTGTTCTCGTTAGAGAGGGCGCTTTCTGATTCGCGCGAGTTGTACGAGTCTCTACTCGGCAAACGTATAGAGCTTCGTATTATCCCGAGCGACGACCAGACAGATGTCTATGCTGACGCCTCGCAGGTGCAGCAGGTGATTACAAACCTTCTGGTAAACGCTAAAGATGCTGTGGCAACGAGCGACCGTCCTGCCGTTTCACTCACTACAGCGAGAGTTAAGCTACGTACCGGCGAGGTAGACCCCGATCTTGCACCAGGGGTGTATGTTCGGCTCGATGTGCGTGATAATGGCATTGGTATGGACGGCGAAGCAGCGGCAAGGTGTTTCGAGCCCTTCTTCACGACGAAGAATGTCGACCAGGGAAGTGGTGTTGGGATCTCTGGTTCGGGTCTTGGATTGTCAGCTGCATATTCAATAATTAAGCAGCACGCGGGTTTGATAACAGTTCACAGTGTAAGTGGTGGTGGTGCTACGTTTAGCGTGTACCTACCTGCTGGACTTGCTTCGCAGGATAGCAAGCCGGGTGCGCCCTCCAGTGAGGTCGCTGCTCAGCGAGATGTTTTGATGCTGGGGTGGGATGCAGGGGTTAAGCCGTATGTTTCCTCGATAGTCGAATCACTAGGGCACCGCTCGCGCTCAGCCTACGATCTGCGCCAGCTTGAAGACCTTCTTGCTGAGCAGCTACACAAGTGGCCGGTTGTGATTGTAGACCTAGACTCAGGCGGTGCTTCGACGGTTAACGATTGTGAGAAACTTCTGGGCCAATACGGCGAACTCTCTATTATAGGCGCTACTGCAAGCCGAGATGATGATTCTGTTCGGGGGGTGCAGAGCGAGCGCTTAGTGGTGCTTGAGAAGCCGCTCTCTGTATGGAGTGTTGAGCGTGCACTTAAGCGCCTTTCGGTCACTAGGCCACAGTAAAACAGGCTCAAGAGAGGAAGGAGAGGGGGAAATGGGCGCACACTATCGAGCGGTAGCTTTAGGTTTCACTGAGGATGCGGGCGAAGAGGGTCCACCGATTCTTAACGCTCGTGGGGAGCGCCTTGTCGCTGAGACTATTGTTGCTATTGCCCGGCGAAACGGGATACCGGTTGTAGAGCGCGCAGAGTTTGTCGAGGCACTCGATGATGTGGCAGTTGATAGCAGTATACCTCGACGTCTCTTCGAGGCTGCCGCCGCTCTTCTGGCAGAGGTCGGTGCGCTTGCATCGGTTCGTGGAGGGCTCAATGTACCAAAGAGTGGCCGGACATAGGGCCGAGCGCGGTAGCGACTTTCCCGCATTGTGATACTGCGGTACCCTGCCCAGCGTAGGCCTAAGTGGTACGGAGTAATCAATGCGTGTTCTTATCGTTGCAGATAGCCCCGAGTTTAACGGGTCTTTAGTTTCTCGACTTGCACCGGGTAGTGACCGTATAATTGTTACTGATGGCGCGGTTCATAAGTTGCCCGAGGGCGTTTTTCCGCACGCAGTCATCGGTGATTTCGAATCGATGCAGATGGATGCTGCGCGCGCACGCTTTCCGTATATCGATTATATCCATGACCCTGACCAGTACAGAAACGATTTAGAGAAAGCAATTGAGCGCGCGATCACGCAGGGGGCAACTGATATAGTAGTTGTTTGCGCCCTCGGTGGCCGCCCGGACCAGCATCAAGCGTCGCTCAGTGTTGCAATGAGTGTATCTTCAAAGGTTGATATCGAGTTGAGGCAGGCTGGGATGCGTTGTGTGCCGCTTGTTGCTCGAGAAGGATACGAAAAGTCGCTGCGCATAGGGGTAAAAAGAGGCTGTGTTGTATCTCTGTTACCTATGGGCGAGGCACCCCTAGTATCGATACACGGTGTTGAGTATGAGCTATCGCGAGCTGTTCTTCGAGAAGGGGCTCTTGGTGTTGGGAATCGGGCCACTTCAGACGAAGTGTCAGTGACTGTGCACAGTGGAAGGGCGTTCTTCTATTGTGACGAGTGAGCGCGAGTCCATATCTTAGGCTATCCTGAGGCGTTTCTGGCAGCCCTCGCAGGAGTACAGAAGAGCGGACGTACGCCGAGAGTTTTGGGAGAGTCGTTAAACCGCCCGTACTTCAGCGCCGTCCGCGCAGTTAGGGTCTAGTCAATCGATGGCTTCCCCTCTGGTGCATTCGCATCGAGAGTGCAACAGATGAGTCGGGTTGTCAGAGCGTTCGTGCTGGTAGCAACATCTGAAAACTCAATCGACACACCCGAGGGCACTGCTGGACTTCCATCGGCAACATTTGCAAAGTCGTCTGTATTTGTCACAGCCTGCGATACGATGTTACGCATCATCAGGCCTACCGCGATCTGCGTATCCGGGGATGCCGTTTGCAGCCTCTCTGAGTGGTTCATGAGCCACTGGTTTGCACCGCATGTGGCCACAACTTTTCTGGTTGTGCGGCCACCATTTGTTGTGGACCCGGCCCCTTTGATTGCAGACCGAAATGAGTAGTGTTTGCATGTAAACAGGATATCGTTGGTGAAGTTTAACGCTGAGCCTGCATCCCCCTTTGGACCGGCATCGCCTTTCTCACCTTGCAGCCCTTGCGGTCCGGCCTCACCGGTATCTCCCTTTTCTCCAGTATCGCCCTTTTCGCCTTGAGGTCCTTGCGGTCCTACTTCACCTGGGTCCCCCTTCTCGCCCTGCAAACCTTGGGGGCCAACCTCACCGGCATCACCCTTCTCGCCTTGTGGGCCTTGTGGGCCGGTTTCTCCCATCGGACCTTGTTCCCCCTGAGGGCCTTGAGGGCCCATCTCTCCCTTCTCGCCTTGCGCGCCAGCTTTTCCAGGGCGGCTGGGAATCAGCAAAGCCTTAGTATTACTAGGGCACCGAGAGCTGTTAACCGCTCTAACGTCGCCGTTTCTCTGGACACAGAGTGTCTGCGGTTGTGGTTGTGTCAGTGTTTGGGCTCGTGCGTCATTAGTCAAAGTCTGGATAGAGCTGATTGTGACAAGGCAGCACAGTGCCTTTGATAACCTATTCATAAAAACCTCAAGAAATAGTTCTTAACCTTTTATACAACGGAAAGAGCGTTAGCATGGCCTCTGGCGCACTGAACTTTGCCCGGGTGCCTGTAACGAACCGACCGTTGTATTCCTGTCGCGGAGGCCAAGCGGCCCGCTTCTAATAAATAATGTGTTCGATGAAAGTATCTGAACGCAGCACCACTAACGATCTCGTTCAGACAGATGGAAAGAAATTGAGGCTCTTCGTGGAATCGAGTGGGCAGAACTGGCGTTTCCGGACGTGAACATGCACGTGCACGTTTATGAGCACGTTCACGCGAAAATACGTGATTTATCACACCAAACAATTGGTACCCATCAGCAGTCATCGGCACCCACTCGATTCCACGATGACCAGAAATTGAGACGGTGGCTGAATTAGGCGTTAACTGAATTGGGTGTTAGCCAGTTGCTCTCCCGAGCTTGTTTGAGGATGTGACCATGTTGCGCTGCACCTCTTCGCGAACTTTGGATATCGGTAAGCAGTACTGCGAGCGCGAGTAAGCGATCGCATCGCGTGAGAAATTCTGCTCCTCAGGCGGATAGATCAGGTCGAGGGTTGAACCCGAGAAGGCCTCCTGCACCGCACCGTCGATACTCATCTTGAGGTAGAAGTTTCGGAGTGGGAGGTTTAATACATCCTCAGACCCGAAGCGCGGTTTAAACTCCTGAGATACGAGGCCAGCATCGTCGGCGCCGACTCGGAAC
The DNA here is from genome assembly GCA_044235305.1 of Bdellovibrionota bacterium. Classification (GTDB taxonomy): domain Bacteria; phylum Bdellovibrionota_C; class UBA2361; order UBA2361; family OMII01; genus OMII01. The sequence goes on along the minus strand of JBIIHY010000085.1, from coordinate 383 downwards.
GAGAGGATATTGGCAACGTTTCCAAAGACCGTTGCTCGGATAGAGTCGGGTAGCTGCCCGATGTACTGGTGCGCGAAAGTCAAACAGAGGCGGTATTTGCGCGACTCGCTCAGGATCTCTCCAAATGATTCAGAGGCAAAATTTTGGAACTCATCAACGTAGAAGTAGAAATCCTGGCGGTCCGCGGCAGGAATGTCGGCGCGCGACATAGCGGCTTCGTATATCTTCCAGATGAGAAGCGAACCAAGAAGCTGGGCATTATCGCTTCCGAGGACACCCTTTGAGATCTTGAGGAGCACGATCTTACGGGTGTCCATAAAGTGACGGAAGTCGAATAGGTTGGCGCTCTGGCCTAGGATATTTCGCATCGTCTCAGTTGAGAG
>JBIIHY010000433.1:0-2958 GCA_044235305.1 Bdellovibrionota bacterium | reverse complement strand
GCCGTGTTTCGTATCCGTTACTGAACCACAACTCCCTCTTTCCACCAACAACCGGAGCAGGCGGAGTTCCAAAAGTTGAAAAGAGTATGCCATCAAGCACTGGCGTCGCGCCTGAATCAGCTGGCGTGTTTGAGGTATAAGCGAAGGGCGGAGTGGATGTTAGATTCCAAAAGAGGTGCGAAGTTGTGCTCGATACGGATCTAAAGAAAAGACCCTCTGGAGTCGCCTGATAAAAAGTTGCAGTGGTGTTGCCGCCGGGGTTCAAGTCGGCAATCATGCCCACACAACCCGCCCCGTCGGTGGATGGAACAAAATCAGCGCCGAAGCTTGAGCACTCCCGACCGGGGTTCAATATGAAGACGTGTGGCTCGGTGCCGTAATTGCCTGCGGAAGCCCCGCGGTGCGCAGTGAAGTAGACCTCTCCTGAGGTTCCGCTTGAGCGGCTCATCGTAACAGAAGGTGCGGTGGTCGTCCCAGGGTAGTCATAGACCACCCTGGTGCCGGATGCTGTTCCATCGGTGCTCCATAGCTCTCGATTGCCCGAACTATTAATGCCTTGAAAGAAGACTCGACCTCCCACGGAAGCGGATGCGGATGTCAGGATGCCGGACGTCGTGGTCCCAGGCAGAATATCAGCGAGCATTCCTAGGCGACCGAGCCCGTTGCTTGGTATTACACAGGAAGCAGTATCGGCCGCGAATGCTGCGCAATCTGAAGCATCAGGGTCGTAAGCCCATAGTTCCTGACCGGTATACGTGGAGCTGGTGCCGGAGAAGATAAACTTACTACCGATAGTTCCTAGAGGGCTAATAAGGCCAGAGGCGCCGGATATTGTATTCAGATCATGTACCAGCGCTGTGCCGTCCGATGTGCCGTTACTAGTCCACAGTTCTCTGCCGGTTGTGCCGTTGTAAACCCCAAAGAAGATTCTGTTGCCAGCGCAGTGCTTCCCGCTCCCGACGAGGGGGACGATTGTGCCACCCATCTCGCTTGTAGGCTTTAGGTTTACAACTCCTGTAGAAGTATCTGCATACAGAAGCGAATGACCGCGGTCATCAGTCGTGCCGGTGAAGAAGACTCCAGGGCCGCAAGCAATTGCGCTTGAGGCAGAGGCAAATGCGCCGCCTAAGCGTCGTGTACCCGCCAGAGTTCCATCGGTAACGCACAGACCTCGACCACTGCTCTCCGAGCGACACGAGTAGTATGCGAGCGCCCCATCGGCGCTTAAAATCGGTTTAACATCTAAACCAGCGAACGAGGAAGAATTCGGAGCAATGTTGTCTAAAACAAAGGTACCGGATTCAGTGCCATCGGATACCCAAAGCTCTTCGCCCGGCTCCGGATTCATGGCGACGAAGATAACTTTTCCAGATGCAAGCGTCAGGAAATGTTTAGTGTAACCATCGTCATTTACGGTTGTGCTGTCGTTAATGTCCTTCAATAGGGTGGCCACAGGAAGCGGAGTTTGATTCGGGGTCGCAGTTGGTGTTGGAGTAAGAGTTGGCTGTGGCGCTGGTGCTGGTGAGCCCCCAGTATCATCGTCATCCGAGGGAGGAGTAGCAGTACTCGAAGGTGTTGGCGTCGGTGAGGGGATTGGTGTGGGCGTTATCGCGTCCACCGGGGTGGAAGGAAGATTTCCAACGATAGGTAGCTGAGCAGGGAGACTTAGGACCGAGTTTGACCCGAGCTCGGCGAAATCTCCACGTCTAACACCCCCCATAGCGAATGAGAATGAACCGCTAGAGAAAGATACCTTGGGGCTGTTAGTAATACTGTTCACCTGACGGGCAGCGACAAATGAGTTTCCTCCGCACAACTCAACAATAGAGAGCGTCCCAGCTGTTGATAATGCGGTTACAAGCTGAGCACCGTTGCACTGCTGAGAAGGGAGAGCGATGCGAATAGCGGAGCGCGAGCGAGAGGGGAGAAACACCGAACGGAGATCAGGGGCGACTATGCCGATCCCGAGGTCGCATTTCCTGCTTCGAGTGAGGCGAAACGGCGTAATTGAGTTTATCTTCCCAGGTAGGGTGCTTGCCACTGTTTGTATTCTGCGCGTTGAAGAGTTGTAGACTTTCAAGCGCACCAACGATGAATCTGGGTGGTGAGACACAGCAACAAAAGAGAGGGAGTTATTCGCACCATAGAACCACTCCACTTTGTCGCTGGCTGCGCCTAAACGAAACGTGTAGGCAACCCTAGCGCTCGGGAGCAGAGGATCAGCGACCACGGTCCACCGCAGGCGATTGCCCTCCTCTTGCACTACCACCAGGTCATGGAGCCCGTTCTTTGAGACATCGAATCCGGTCAGAATTTTAACCTGCTCAGGTATAGACCGCGGGAGCTGAAGTGTGCGCGTTACAGTTTGACCACGTGTGTTGACGGTTGAAAACAATAGTCCGGCGGTCCCAATCCGCTGTACCTGCACTATCTGGCGCGAACTGCTAAGCGTAAAGCGCCCCACCAGGTGCGCCCGGCTGGCCCCCTCACTCATTGTGCCAAGCCGAGGAGACGAGATAGCTGTTAGACGCTGACTCAGCCAGTAGGCAGTGGTCGACGAGTCCATCTGGGTTGTGCCGACTAAGGCGACCTGAGCGGTGGACTCGACCGGCAGTAAAACCGAAGCGACCGAGACGACATACAGTGCAAGGATTGTCGATGCAATAAAAAGAGCTCGGGCCCTAGAGCTGGTTCGCTTACCTAAAACGGAAAAGAAGAAGATCATATACGTTTAAAATTCCGGAGTCCTAGTGCACACGGGCCACAACGCTTCGTGCCCCTAAAGTCGCACCCCACAACGGGCTGCCGTGGTGGGCGAGCTTCCTTCGTTATTGTCTGTCTACCGGTAGTTGTGACCTGACCATGTTGGCCCGCAGTATGCTATATCTTGGGTGGAAAGTAAGGGCCTCAGTGCTATCGGAAGAGAGCACCTTGAAGGTCTTATATAATCTGTGTCAA
>JBIIHY010000385.1:0-2959 GCA_044235305.1 Bdellovibrionota bacterium | reverse complement strand
ACTGGCCGCAAGAGAGGTTTCGGGTTTGTTGAGATGTCGACTCCCGAAGAGGCGCAAGCCGCTGTTGATATGTTGAACGGCACTGAAGTTGGTGGCCGAGCAATGGTTGTTGATATCGCGCGTGAGCGACCACCGCGAGAGGGTGGCTTCAACCGTGGTGGTGGCGGAGGAGATCGTCCTCGGCGCAGCGGCGGTGGTCACGGTGGTGGTCACGGCGGCGGCTACGGCGGTGGACGTCGTTAGTTAATTAGTCGCGAAGTTTCGCAAAAATCAAAAGCCTCGTGCTGCTCTCTAGAGAGAGCGGGCGAGGCTTTTGGTTTATGGGGCGTTTGTTCGGTGAGGGTCCCTACTGGCTTAAAACATACTCGTATAGTTCCGTAAGCTCAGCGGGTTATGCCGTAGCTCTGCCCGCTACTACCCACTAATTTCGTCGACGAGCCCATGTTTTTAGCCCCACTCGCACTACCCAGCCGCAATAGCGGTAATAGCAGGTGGAGAATCGATATTGACGCGGGTAACGGCAGAGTTGATGCGCTTTACAAGACCAGTCAGTACGTTGCCTGCACCAAACTCCCAGACTGCTGCCGGAGTAGTTTCGCGCACGGCATTTTCTACACACTCAACCCAACGAACCCGTCCGCATACCTGTCGAGCTAAGTTCTCTCGGATCGTCTCAGGGTCGGTTACAGCGACTGCTGAAAAGTTTTGGTAGACTGGAAAAGCAGGAGTCTTAATTGAAACGGAGCGCAGGTCCTCGCGCAGACGCTCTTCAGCAGGCTTCATCAAGCTGCAATGGAAGGGCGCGCTTACAGGTAGCTCGATAACTTTTGCTGCGCCAAGTTTTTCAACGAAGGCATTAACTCCTGAAACTGAGCCGGCTACAACGATCTGGCCAGGTGCGTTGATGTTAGCGATCTCTGCAACTTTATCACCTTCATTTACGAGAGCAGCTTCGATCTCGCTTACTTCTTTTCCGAGAACAGCAACCATCTTGCCTGTCCCTACGGGAACGGCTTCTTGCATGTAACGACCACGCTTATTAACGAGTACAACGGCATCTTCAAATGCGAGTGATCCAGCAGCAACGAGCGCGGAGTACTCACCGAGCGAGTGGCCCGCAGCGGCAGCAACGGCAGGGAATGCACTACCAGATTCAGTCTTAGCGATCTCAAAACAGATCGTGCTAACTGTTAAGATTGCAGGTTGAGTTATCTCGGTGAGGGTCAACTTATCCGCAGGGCCTTCAAAGCAGATAGTAGAGAGGGAAAAGCCTAAGGCCTCGTCAGCAACACGAAAAAGACGCTTGGCAGCCTCATAGCGCTCATGGAGCTCTTTCCCCATGCCAACTTTCTGAGAGCCCTGACCGGGAAAAAGCGCAAATATATCAGCCATATACATCCTTCTATTGTTATCCTTTTTTAGTCTTCAAGGGTCCTAGCTGGACGCCCGATAATTCTAGGGCAGAGGGCGGATGTCAAGAGACGAGACTACTTCAACAGATTCATCAGCGAAGCACCCAGGGGTGGAAGCGGCAACCATTTTGGTTGTTGATGATAACCCTTTGATGCGCAACGTGTTGCGCGGACTCTTGGTGGCTAACGGCTACACCGTTGTCGAAGCAACGCACGGTGAGGAAGCCGCCGCGCTCGTCAAGAAGCAACCGTTTGATCTTATTATCTGCGATATCATCATGCCCAAGATGGGGGGCTTTGAACTGCATCAACTGGTGCGTAGTGATCCAGAGGCGAACCATATTCCGTTTGTGTTCCTCTCGGCCCTTGATCATCAAGATGAGATCCGGCACGGCAAGGAGCTGGGGGCGGATGATTACATCTGTAAGCCTTTTGAGCCGCGTGACCTGCTGGCGGTAATTCGCGGGAAGATAGTGCGATGGAAGTTGCTCAATAGCCAGGTTAATACCCGCTATGAAGGGTATCAGCGCAGGGTTATTCAGACACTCTCGCATGAGTTCCGTACCCCACTGGTAGCGATAAACACTGGGATGGAGCTTCTGCTCAATCATAGAGATTCACTCGGAACTGATAGGGCAAAGAGGTTGCTTGAGGCAGTGCAGCGCGGTGGTGTGCGCCTTGAGAAGCTGGTAGGCGATTTTATGGTTCTGCAACAGCTCGGTGCAGGGGTCATGAAGAATACCTTTGACGCATGTGCTGAGTCGTTGTCAGTGGGGCACCTCTTGCAGAGGCATGGAGATATCCGCGATGAAGAGCTGACGGCTGAAGGGTTTGCGGTTACCCGTACTGACCACAGTGGCCGCGCAAAGATCCGTGGCGTTGAGGCGTACGTGATTGACTGTTTAGACCGACTCGTTTCCAACGCAGCAAAGTTTTCCGCCACTCGAAAGGAGATCGAGATACACGTGCGATTGGTCGAGGGAGAGGTGTGGTTCGATGTGAAGGATCGTGGTAGTGGTATTGATCTCTCGCGTATTCGAGAAGCGATACAGCCCTTTGGTCAGATCAACCGTGGTAAGTTAGAGCAGCAGGGGGGTGGATTAGGACTGTCGATAGCGCACCACTACGCTCTGATTCATAGCGCCCGCCTTGAATTTGCAGTTCGAGAGGATGGAGGCTCAATCGTAAGCCTGGTGGTGCCACAGAGTGCAATAGACGAAAAAACGTGTTGAAAGCACACTAACCCAAATCTATAGTTTACATTTCATTATGAGAAGATCATTCAGAGCATTAGTGCGTGTGTTTTCTGTGTCGCTTGTCGTTGCGACCAGTGTGAGTGTAGGGGGTGTACAATTCGGTGGTGCATCTGCCTATGCAGATGATTCTGCAAGCGCGCTCGCAGAGATGGTCTCCAAGGTGCGTTTCTACACCCTTAAGAACGGACTAAAAGTTATTCTCTACAACCGAGGAAGTGCACCGGTCTTTGCCGGAGCAGTGGTGGTTCGCGTTGGTGGTAGCGATGAGACTGTGGGAGATACCGGTATCTC
>JBIIHY010000384.1:0-2962 GCA_044235305.1 Bdellovibrionota bacterium | reverse complement strand
AACTGCTCATTTTGAGACAAAAGTTTCTTAATTGAGTGTCCGCAAAACGGGGAGCAGATCACCCGGCTACAGCGGGAAAAAAAGTAGCCCGGCTACAGGGTGAAAGTAGCCCGGCTACAGGGTGAAAGTAGCCCGGCTACAGGGTGAGAAGAAGTAGCCCGGCTACAGCGGGAAGTAGCCCGGCTACAGCGGGAAGTAGCCCGGCTACAGCGGGAAAACAGCGGGAAACAGGGTGAAGCGTACTCTGGCCGACTGCATTTGCCTTTCCCCGGGCTACCGGGCAATCTATCCATGCGGTAGGTGCTAGGTGGTAGGTAACGTGCAAATGAACGGCAGATTCAAGGCGTTAGCCTTTGATGTGAGGTGTGGCAAGTGGTTGGGATTCTCTGATCCGCACATGACCTTTACCTGCTCATCGGCCTTTGAAATACCTGCTGTGCTTGACCGGATCGAGCAAGTTACTCGCGAGCAAGGTCTGTGGAGCGTAGGGTGGGTCTCGTACGAAGCTGCTGCAGGAGTGGATGGTGCACTAGAGACTAAGCCCCCAGGGGAGTTACCGTTAGCCTGGTTCGCTCTGTATCCCGCTCCCACGCTGCTTGATAGTCTTCCAGTATCTGATGACCAGGGCGTGCATGCCGAATGGACCCCTTCGATTTCGCAATCCGAGTACGATTCAGCGCTCTCGCACGTTCGGTCCTGTATTCTTAGAGGAGATACGTACCAGGTAAATTTCTCGATGCGGTTGCGCTCTTCTGATGTTGTTGAGCCGCTGCAGCTTTTTTCGTCGATGGTCAGTAACCAGCGCGGTCCCTACAGTATCTTTCTGGACTCTCCCCGATTCGTAGTGTGTAGCGCTTCACCTGAGTTGTTCTTTGAGCGAGATGACGGCGTAGTGGTCAGTCGTCCTATGAAAGGGACGTGCGCTCGGGGGCATGATGAAGCCTCAGATGCGCGTGCAGCCATGCGGTTGCGCTCTTCTGAGAAAGAGCGTGCTGAAAATAGCATGATCGTTGATATGGTGCGTAACGACCTTAGTCGTGTGGCGAAACCGGGCAGCGTCGTTATGACCGACCTCTGTAAGGTTGAAACCTATCCGAACGTTTTGCAGATGACCAGTGAGGTGCAAGCGCGCTCTCGCGCCCGCATAAGTCAGATCTTTCAAGCTCTCTTCCCAGCAGCATCAATAACCGGCGCTCCCAAGAGCAGTACCATGAAGATAATTAAGGAGCTTGAGTGCTCTCCGCGTGGCATCTACACCGGCGCTGTGGGAGTTATAGCTCCGTCAGGGCGCACCTGGTTTAATGTTGCTATTCGAACGGCCGTAATTGATCGCGCTAAACAAACAATTGAATACGGCACGGGTAGCGGCGTTGTATGGGATTCAGTTAGCAGTACCGAATACCGAGAGTGCCTCGCGAAAGCGAGTGTTATCCTCACTCGTCCCGATAGGAGTAGCCTCTTTGAGACGATGCTATGGGAACCATCGGTTGCAGGCATCTTTCTCCTTGATCGTCACATTGCCAGAATAAGCCGAAGTGCAGCGTTCTTAGGATTTCCGTTTGATGAGCAGATCGCGCGCGATAAGATAGCAACGCTTCAGGGCGGTCTTGGTGGTATGCCGCAACGGATTCGAATGCTTCTTAATCGCCACGGCGAGATCTCTTTTGAGGTTAGTGAGGTTAAGCAGCTTGACGAGCCATACACGGTCTCGATGGCAAAGAGTGCAATCAGTTCGACTACAGTGGCGTTGTACCACAAAACGACTGATCGTTCGGTGTACGAGAGCTGTGAGCCTGAAGTATCTGGATGTAGCGATGTGATACTGTGGAATGAGAGGGGTGAGATCACTGAGACTCGTATTGCGAACGTCGTTGTTGAGTTAGACGGAGTCCTTTACACCCCACCTGTTTCATCGGGGCTCTTGCCCGGTTGTTACCGCGAGGAGCTACTAGCTGCCGGGCAGATCGTTGAGCGGGTTCTGTATCGCGAAGATATACAGCGAGCCACGCGAGTATTCCTCTGTAATTCCCTCCGTCGTCAGTGGGAGGTGCAATTTGTTGCACAAAGCGGGCTAGAGGTTCCAGCAAAAGCTGCGACGTGTCACAGGGCCGCTTGCTAGCGTAGACCGAAACTGGTTTGTACGTTGGTGCGGTTACGGGGTGGTGCTGGCGGGATCATAATTTGAAATTTCTTTGAACGTAGCCCGGCCAGTATTTGATTGAATGAGTGCTTGTGTTGATGTTGCCCATCTGGCAGCGCCTGGGATGCCGCTTGCTATCAAAGAGCGAGCCGTTACCACCATTTCAAGTCTGTCACAGTCCTTAGCGATTATTCCTTCAGGTGTCGCGCGTTCCTCGACTCTATGCCACATACCTGCAACTAATTCGCCTAGTGATCCGAGACCTTGCGTTTGATCAGTAATAATTCGCTTTTCATCTATCTTAACATACTTCTTGGCCACTGAATTTGGATCGCCGCCTCGAACCTCTGGGTTGTCATGTACCAGCAGGTGTGCAGCCACATCGCGAGGGTCAACGGCTGCGCACTCCGGATCCATTACACCCCAAGCTTTATCAAGTAAGAGGACGAGTTGAGCTGCACGAACGGCGTGTTCAGCTACACTTTCAGGACGACAGTGGATGAAGTGCCACCCCGACCGGGGAGTTAGCCGAAGCAGGCCAATTTCATAGAAGTAGTCTTCTATTCTTGAGAGCACAGGGTTTGAATCTAATCCGTGGAGGTATTCCAGAGGGCTTCGAGCAAGTGCGTCTGACGCCAGCTGTTGGGCAGCTAAAGTGGTCAATTTACTTTGTATGTCAGAGTAGTGACTGGCTAGGTTAGGGGCGCCGCCGCATTCCTGCTCTCGCAGGGAGAACAGTTGAGCGAGTAGGCGGGCATCACTACCAATTCTTCTTATCGTCTCGCTAGCCGACTGGTGCTCCGGATTGGGGTTAGGCAGATC
>JBIIHY010000383.1:0-2974 GCA_044235305.1 Bdellovibrionota bacterium | reverse complement strand
GAGAGATATCGAGGCAGCTGCAAGAGTTGGCCGATTCCGTCGGTGCTCTACGAGAAGCAAAGGTCGAAGAGAAGATTAAGAAGCTTGAATTATCGGCGACGGTCCCCGTTGCGCTGGTCTTCTTCGGCTACCTAGTAATTCTCCTGATCGGATTTGGACTTCAGGTTATCACGGTCTTTTAGCGTTCGAATTAGTATGGCACCCAAGGGAAGGGTATGAACAGGACCTTTAAATACGCCGACCTCATATTGATGGCATTTGTGGTGGCTATTGCCGCCATGCTTATCGTCCCGCTCCCGACACCGCTCTTGGATGTTTTACTCGTGTTCAACATCTCATTCTCGTTGTTGCTGCTGCTGGTGGGGCTTTATGTGCCCCACTCGAGTGCTCTTTATACCTTTCCAACCGTTCTTCTGCTTAGCACCCTTTTTCGGTTGGGATTAAACGTTGCTTCATCGCGACTGATTTTGAGTCAGGGGGATGCAGGACGAGTGATTGAAGCCTTCGGAACCTTCCTGATTCGAGGAGAGGTGGTGGTAGGCTTGATCATCTTTACAATCGTAACGATCGTAAATTTCATCGTTATTTCAAAGGGAGCCGCGCGTGTTTCCGAGGTAGCTGCTCGTTTTGCTCTCGATTCACTGCCGGGGAAGCAGGTGGCGATTGATAATGATGCACGCGCCGGTGTTATTTCAAGCGAAGAGGCCCGCCGAAAAAGAGACGAACTGAGGCGCGAGTCTCAGCTTTACGGCTCGATGGACGGAGCTATGCGCTTCGTTCAGGGTGATGCCGTGGCAGGGTTCTTTATTATCGTCGCTAACATTGTGGGCGGTATTTCGATGGGATTGCTCGGCGGCCTGTCAGTAAACGACGCTGTGCAGACATACACGATGTTGACAGTCGGAGACGGTCTTGTGACACAGATCCCGAGTTTGCTCACCTCTATCTGTGCCGGAATCATAGTGACGCGGGTGTCGGCAGGCGATAACTCTAGTCTGGGGATGGACCTACATTCCCAGCTGTTTGCGCAGCCAGTTGTTCTTGCTGTAACTTCGAGCATACTGGTGGTCTTCGCACTTATTCCAGGTGTGCCAGCTATACCATTTCTGGTGGTCGCGGTGCTGGCTTCGGTGTCGGCTCTGGTTCTTATTCGAAATAAAAGACGTGGCGCGGTGGGATCGCTCGGAACTGAGGACGGGAGTGATGCAGTGGGGGTGGTAACGGGGGATGGCCGACACCGGATTGGAGATGCAGGTGATGCTGTCCTTACCCTAGCGCTCGACCATGGAGGGGCATACCGAGTTTTTAGGGCTAATCCGCAACGATTTACCGACATGTGGAGATCCTTCAGGGATTCATTCTTTCAAGACATTGGGATACAGCTTCCCGATTTGCACGTGGTTCCAAGTACTGTGCTACCTCAATGGGGTTATAGTGTGCTGGTGTCGGGTGTGGAGACGCTGTCAGGCGTTGTTCCTCCGGATGCAGTGATTGTTGAGATGTCGAGTTTACAAGCGCCACTCGTCGGTCTCCCGGTCCTACGCGAAGAAGACCATCCACTATCTGGTCACCGAGTGTTTTGGGCGCCCAGCACTCCCGCGGTGAGAAAAATGGTAGAGGGAGCTGGGATCAAAACACTCGATTTCTTCGAATTTATCGTCAGTCGTTTGGCAGCCTTTTGTCTGGTTCATCCAGATGAGTTTCTCTCGGTTACGGATGTTCATTCTCAACTACGTCAGGTCGAAAAGCGTTTTCCCGGTCTAGTTGCCGAGGGTTTTGGTAGAGAGTTCATTTCCGTATCTAAACTCACTGAGGTGCTGCACGAGCTGGTTCGCCAAGGAGTCAGCGTTCGTGATTTTCGTGCTATGATTGAATCAGTAGCATCGTACTGTTCGGCTCAGGGCATCACGCTGGATAATGACAGTACAGTTGATATCGATGACGTGGTTCGTCACGTGCGTCATGCTCGTAGGCGTCAAATAGTGAAACGCGTCGTTGGTGCAGCGGACAGCTTTCGTGTGGTATCTCTCTCCCAAGAGGTTGAAGAGGTGATTAGAAATGCTGAATACGAGAATCGAGCTCTGCCTTTGGCTCTGGAGCAGGATATGTTTGAGGCCCTTCGCTCAGGATTAGAGCGAGTTGTTAGGCCAGCGCTTGACCATGGAATAACACCCGTATGTCTCCTGTGCTCACAGGACATCCGCGTTAAAGTCCTATCGCTTCTGCGGGCTGCATCACGTAGGCTCTTTGTGGCGTCGTACGAGGAGCTGGAAGCCGGCATGGCTGTTGAGCAGATCGGTACTTGGGAATTAGAGTATAGGTAAAACTCCGGAGCGTAGCACACCTATATGTCTGAAGAGCGCGGAGTCCTGTTAAAGTTACCTGGTACGGTGGGCGAGTATTTCCTCCTCGAATACCAATGTGGACATCTGGCCACAGCCCGCCTGTATAAAGCATTCGATAAAACTAATCGTATCAGTGTTGGGCTCTGGGTCACCCGGGAATCGCTTTCTTCGTCCGAAGCTGCTCTGTTTTCTCAAAGACTCGAGGAGTTTCGCGCAAAGGTAACTGGTTCGGAGATCCGTTCCTTTGGAGTTGACACGCACGGTGTGGGGTTCATCTCACTTTCGAATCTCGATGGGGTGAAAATTACAGCCGAGCCTGCTGATATTAGAGAAAAGGAGCGGCGCTTCCTGATGTGCCTCCGAGCGGTTGCTCGCATCCACGACGCTGGGCTAGTAAGTGGAACGATCTGCAGTGAGTCCTTCTTCATGAATCGAAATGGAACTGTTCGCTTTATCGGAGTGGCTCCAACGGTGCACTCCAGGGGAGAGCTGACTGAATCGGAGTTAGCTGAATACTCAGTATACCGACGCGAAAAGACTGATACCCTTCCAACGGCAGTAGACGACGTTTATGCGCTGTTAGTGCTCGGTTACCGTATGTTCGCGGGTGTGTACCCGTCCTTTGACCA
>JBIIHY010000382.1:0-2997 GCA_044235305.1 Bdellovibrionota bacterium | reverse complement strand
ATCAACCCAACCTCCACTTTCTCGCTACGGGTAGGTTTTGCCGCGCTTCCCTAGCAGACCCTCCGCTACTACTTCTTTTATTGATTGTCAGCCCAGCACGCGGTGTCTATAGTTCGGTAAGACCGCTTTGGGTTATCCAGGCACTAATCTCTGAGAGGATACAGCCATGCTTCTTCGATCGTTAAGCACCTTACTGTTAGCTACTACACTTACTGCTTGCGGCGGTGGTGGTGGTGGAAGTGGCCCTAGCTGCACGTCATCGAGCGAATGCGCTCAGGGGTCGTTTTGCGATTTCGCAGATGGTACGTGTGGAAGTGGCGGCAGCGGATCGTGCGAGCCAATTCCAACCGTGTGCACCGCCGAAGTAATTCCGGTTTGTAGCTGCGAGAAGATCTCGTTCTCCAACGAATGTTTCGCCAACGCCGCTGCGCAGTCTGTTGCCACGATGGGTAACTGTCCTAATTAACTTCTAACGAGGAGCAATCTGTATGATACGTCTACTTGTAAGTTCTCTCTCACTTGCCCTCCCACTCCTTATTGGAGCATCCGCCGTGCATGCTCAAGACCCTTTTGCGCCGTGCCGCGGAAAGGTGGTTCCAATTAACTCAATTCCTGGAGGCGGTGTGCTGTATAAGCCATCGAACCTCCACGGCGGTCGTGGCCCGTCGTTCTTAGTCCAGAATGTAGGCGAGCGCACCAACAAGAAGGTCATTGAGGTTCGCAATGCCCGCTGTGAAGTGATAGCAACTCTTGGCCTCTTTGCAACCGATCAACCGTACGGCTCACGGTACTACTCGCGCTCAGGAGGCACTGGGCAAGATGCAGATGAGCTTCTACGTCTCGCTCAACTTGCTGGTAGCACTAACATCCTCATAGAGGGTGTAGATAAGTGGATCCGGATCAGCAACCCTGGAGAGCGCAATGGAAGTGTGCGTAAGGGGAGCGATACTGAGGAGTAACCTCTAGCCCGATTTTCAGGGCGGAATCGTATCGAGATAGCCTCCGGTCTGAAAATCGAGTTTTGAACCGAAAAGGCACCATCATCGGCGCTCGCAGTAGCTGGCTTCATGCAAAATGCCGGCTGGGCTTGGTTCTACCATAAATAATAACGCGAAGAGGGGAATGCATGGAATTCGACCCGATTAGCACGCAAGTGCTGCAGTACCGAGCATTTGCGGCAGGGAATCGTGAGAGTAGTTAATACGCTTCCTCCTTCGCGTCCATCGCGCCCTTCGTGTTAAAAATGTTTTTATTCTCTGGCGACAGAGAGAATTAACAACTGAGCCGTACCTTATATCGGCTCCAATTCCCTGTTCTGCGTAGCCTTTGGCGAAGCAGAACGGTGCAGCCACCGGCTTCGAACGGCAGGTCGAAATCCGGGTGCGCTCCTTTGTTATCCTACTGTAAACTCAGATACTTTACTATTACCTTGACGCCTAGTAGCTTTAAAGCTACGTTATAAACATGAATCAGACGATAGTCATCTACGAGCAAAAGCGTGGCAAGAGCGCCTTCCTCGATTGGCTACTGCATCTGAGAGATGTCAAAGCGAGAGCTGTCATACGGGCCCGGATCAATAGACTTGAGCTGGGAAACTTCGGCGATTGCAAGAGCGTAGGAGCCGGGGTTCTTGAACTCAGAGTTTCGTTTGGTCCCGGGTATCGTGTCTACTTTGGTCGAGATGGTAATACGGTAGTAGTCCTCCTGTGTGGAGGCGATAAAGGCTCCCAAGCAAAGGACATTCAGAAAGCAAAACTATTTTGGAAGGAGTTCAAAGATGCCAATAAAAAGTTATAGGGCCGAGCTCCTCAAGCAGCTCAAAGATCCGAAAGAAGCCGCTGAATATCTCAATGCATGTATGAGCGATTCTGAGGAGGTGTTTCTTCTCGCGTTACGCGATGTCGTAGAAGCGAGCGGTGGGATGGCGAACCTTGCCCGTAAGACCTCGCTCAATCGTGAAAATCTCTATCGAAGTCTCTCGAAGAAGGGAAATCCCAAGCTCTCCAGCTTGGCGTCTATTCTGGACGCTGTGGGGATAAAGCTGTTCTTCGCGCCGACGAAGAAACAAAGAAAGGCAGCCTAAGGAAGCGCGGCAAAACCCCTCCCTGCTGCGAAAGCGGATCTTGGGTCGCTACGGGTAGGTTTTGCCGCGCTTCCCTAAGGAGAAGGCGCCTACACAGCTGGCGTATCCTGGCTAAAGGTGTTGAACCACCTATCAGCTCGATATTCCCACACGGAACTTACGAACGTTACTTCGTGCGGCTGCGCCGCGCTATTTTTGAGACGGATCCAACTAGCCTTGTAGGCAAGAAGCACTCTCCTCTCTCCAAGAACTACAATTCGAGGGTCGATAAGTTCATAACTCAAGACGGTCGGACCGTCTTTGAGCTGACCAACGTGCTCGGCTTTATTCGCAAAACCTGTCGGGTACACTCCAAGGAAGTCGTCCGATAGCATATGGCTATCACGCCTAGAGTCGCCAGTCCTCAGCGCCTCCCAGACTTCCGTCTCAAGTTTTAGAATTTGTTCGATCGATGCATCCAAAGGGCTCTCCGTGGGGAATTGGATCACGTTGCTATGTGCGGGCGCCTCAGCGGTCCGCCACCATTCTATTGTTATGTGGGCGTCGCCACGAGACATAAACACGCCAGGGCTGGCCCGCCATCGTAAACTCATCGGTTGTCAGGCTCAAAACGCCCTCGGATAGCGATATGAAACGAGGGTGGGTTGCACCGACCCAGTTCGGTATTCGACCGGCTTCGATGGTGTGATCTATTTTCCCTGACTTACTGTCGAGCTCCCAAGTACCCGAATACGCATCAAAGCTTCGAAATGCAGAAGAGACCTCATCCGAACTTGCCTTGGAAATATCCTCCGAGAGAAAACAAGGTCGTGTTGAATCCATCAAAATAACCGACATGTGTCCATCTTGAGTGTAGATGAGTTTGCCAGTTGGATTAGAGCCGTAAGGAAGAAAGCTTTGACCGTCGGAACTTC
>JBIIHY010000084.1:0-9910 GCA_044235305.1 Bdellovibrionota bacterium | reverse complement strand
AGGGTGGGGTTTTTCAGTTATTGATATCGATGTTGATCAGGTGCGCATTCGGGCAAAAGATCGCTTCGGAAATGCTATTCCTGTTTCTACGATAGCATCATGGTTTGAGCAACGCTTCGACGCAAATCCCTCCGTGAACGGCTCAAACGTTCCTGCCTGGGATGCAAATGAAGCGGCAGTGGTTGGCTCTGAGAGTAGTTCGACACGGTGGCGCTCAACAGTTGAGGGCAACCTAACCGATACAGAGGCGGGCGCAGCGTGGTTTCAGCCTGATACTTCGGTGAGTGAGCTCTCCTTTGAATATCAGTCGCTTCAGACCGAGGCGACCCCTTCTTTCCACATCTTACTGGGGTCGTGTAAGTCGACATACGTGGCTCCGATTCCTACTCCTAATCCAATCGGCGACACAGATGGTGATACTATAAGTGACACCACAGAGGATACAAAAGATCCCGACAATGATGAGGTTCCAAATTACCTCGACCTCGATAGTGATAACGACAATATCCCTGATTCAGTAGAAGGCGCTGATGACACTGATGGAGATGGAACACCTGACTACGCCGACGGAGATACCGATGGTGATGGAGTTCAAGACCGGATTGAGCGCAACTCAGACGATACAACGGCTGACGAAACCGCGACCGACACTGATTTTGATGGGATAGACGACGGGCTGGAGCCGGATACGTTTGAGCCTGTCGAAGATAGTGATAGCGATGGTACTCCCGATGCAAGCGACAGCGACTCGGATAATGACGGATCAAGTGATGGTGATGAGGCTTATGATCTCGACGGCGATGGAGATAGAGATGTTGTTCCGTCGGGCGAGGATCAGAATGAGAACGGAGTCGATGATGCCTACGATAATTTTAGAACAATAGATCAGCTAAATGGTTCATTTGATGGTGGTGCGCAGCAGGTGCCTTGCAGCAAGCAGCGGCTTGCCTCACGAAAGGGAGAGGTTACCAAGAGACTTAACGCCCTATATGCTCGTGTACCGTCGTTCGTCGCCCGGGCCGTCGCGTGTGGTGGCGTGCGGCGCACGGCGTTGGTAAATGATGCTGTGGCGGTAAGGCGTTCTTTGGCTGCGATGCTAAGTAGTTCATATGCGGATGAAGAGCTTAAGTGTCCCGCTACCATATGTTCGCGTGTGAAGCGTGATGCAAATAAGACCTGTATGGTTCGTTTGGCCGCGCAGCTCGCTCGACATGCTCGTAATGCCAAGCTGAACGCCATCAAGGTGTGTAAGCCTGTAGAAGACCCAAATCGGCAGGATAATAGGCCAATCACTGCCGATTACCAGCGGGCACTGGAGCGAGCCATCGCTAAGCTCCCCGCGACTATTACTCGTTGCGACTAGAGATGGGGCAGGGGATGCAAGCGCCATATCTCGGGGTGATTGAAGGTTTCTTCGGAAAGTCCTGGGAGTGGCGTGAGCGTGCTGAGTATGCCTCGTTTCTCAAGGCGACCGGATATCATTTCTACATCTATGCGCCTAAGGATGACCCTTTTTTAAGGAAGCGCTGGAGAGATCCTTGCCCTGAGGAAGAGCTGCAGCACCTTGAGAACTTGTCGCAGATTTTTCGTGCTCAGCACGTGCACTTCGGCGTTGGTCTATCTCCGTTTGAAGCGTACCGAGACTACAGTCAGGACACGAAGAAAATCCTGCAGGATAAGGTTAAAAGCTTAAATTCGTTCTCGAGTGATATCTTGGCCGTGCTCTTCGATGATATGCGCGGAGATCTGCCGGACCTAGCGTGTAATCAGATTCGAATGCTTTCTGATATCCGCGAGGTTTCATCGGCCAAGCGAATCGTTTTTTGTCCAACCTACTACAGCTACGATCCGATCCTTGAGCGAATGTTTGGCGCTATGCCGGAGCGTTATCTCGAGGATCTCGGAGCAGGGCTTGATTCCACCATTGATGTGTTTTGGACCGGACCGCGAGTCTGTTCAAATGAGTATCCAAGACAGCACCTTGAAGAGATTGGCTCGCGCCTACAGCGCAAGCCTTTTCTCTGGGACAACTATCCAGTAAACGACAGCAAGAAGATGTCTCCATTTCTTCATCTTCGAGCGTTTGAGAATCGCGGGAGTCAACATAGCGATTTGCTAAGCGGTCATGCTGTTAATCCGATGAAGCAGCCTTATCTGTCATATATCCCTTTGGCCACTCTGCCAAAGAGCTATGCGCGTGTGGGTGCTTATGACCCGTTGGAAGCGCTTAAAAGAAGTGCGTTTATGCACTGTGGTGAGGAGATAGGTTCTCTAATCCTTGAGGACATCTCTTTGTTTCAAGACACTGGACTCTCAGTGCTCACTACTGAGCAGCGCCAATACCTTACGGATCGATACTCGCGATTTGCGCAGAATCCATTCTGTGTCGAGATAATTCGCTGGCTAGAAGGTAAGTACGAGTTCGACCCAGCATGCTTGACTGATTAGCAGACCGCGCATCCGAGAGCTCAGCGCTCTTCTGTCTTGCAGCGCTGCGTGTAGGTAAGTAGGTGCGGCAACGTACTACCCTGAGCGAGCACAGAGAAGAGTACCACAACGTAAGTGCACATAAGGAGTAGATCGTGTTCGCTGGTGTCGGGAAGCGAGAGCGCTAAAGCGATAGAGATGCCACCCTTAAGCCCTGCCCATGAGAGAATCTTGATTGCGTGTGGGCTAAACGCTCGATATTTACGCAGAATCGATATCGGTATTGCCACACTTATGAACCTACCGAGAAGTACCGCTCCGATGGCCACGACGCCAGCGATGACGTAGCGCGGATCTATCGAGAGAGTTAATATCTCAAGCCCAACGAGAACAAAGAGTATGGCGTTAAGAAGCTCATCAATCAGCTCCCAGAACGTATCAAGGTGCTCGCGCGTTCGCTCCGACATGGCCAGCTCGCGACCCTGATTGCCTATTATAAGGCCTGATACTACAGCGCATATGGGGGCAGATATGTGTAGTGCCTCTGCCAGAGCGTAACCTCCCGATGCTAGGGAGAGAGTTAGGAGTATCTCAACTACATAGTCATCGATGGTTTTAAGAATTTGATACGCAAGCCACCCAAGCACGAAGCCAAGGGAGGCGCCACCAACCATCTCAACAGAAAGGTTTATCAGTATGTTCGATGCGGAGAAGGAACCTCCAAACGCAACCGACATCACTGCAAGAAAAACTACAACCCCTACCCCGTCGTTAAACAAACTCTCGCCGACAACTTTCGTTTCCAGGCTCTTAGGTGCTCCCACTTTGCGCATGATGCCGAGAACGGCAACGGCATCTGTTGGAGCAATTATGGTTCCTAGGAGCAGGGCTGAAAGGAAAGAGATCTCCATGCCCAGCCATTGAAGTCCAAACCAGAAGGTTACTCCTGTAATGAGGGCAGAGATGAGGACCCCGACAGTTGAAAGGATCGCGACAGGGCCCTTCTCCGATGCGAGGTCATGTAGATTAACGCTGAGCCCTCCGGCAAAAAGGAGGAAGGCGAGCATGCCATGAAGCACGAGCGCTTTGAAATCAATCGAGCCAACGATTGCATGAGCAAACGAGATGTCCAATATGCCGCAATTACCGAGAAAAATTATACCAAGAGAAAATAGTAGGCTAACGGTCATTACCCCGATGGCAGAAGGGAGTTTAATGTACCGCTTGTTTATCCATGCGCTGAGAGATGCGATTGAGAAGAGGACGGCCAGTAGTTGAAGAAGCGTCATAGCAGATAGAGTTTCGGGTCGCCTGGAAACACCCTGAGTTTCGTTATCTTCTCAACGACTGGTGGGATCAGATCTTCTGTATCCTTTTTGGAGAAACCAACGAGCAACATCAGCCCATGACCGATACTGCCCGTCAGTTCCCCATCAGCAACTACCGAGGCGCTACTAACTCGTTGAGCCACAATTCTCATAGCGCCACAGAATGTTCGTTATGCCTTCGGGGCATTCTTTGCAGTTAACGCATTCAAGAATGTAACAATGTCTGATACCTGCTTCGCATCAAGCTTCTTCCCAAGCTGGTGCTCAGCCATTACCGATACGGCTTCAGGCAGTGTTTTGATACTACCGTCGTGGAAGTAAGGGCCCGTCTTCGCTACGTTGCGTAGGGATGGTACCTTAAACACAAACTTGTCACTCTCGTTCTTGGTTTGCTCAAAGCGCCCGAGATCCTTCGTTTCATAGGGTTTTACAAGACCGAGCTTCTGGTACATCTGCCCTCCGAGGGTGGCACCGTTATGGCACGCCGTGCATCCTGTTTCCGCAAAGAGTTTGGCTCCACGTTTTTCATCTGCTGTAAGTGCTGCTGCGTCTCCCTTCAGCCAGTCATCAAAACGGGATGGGGTTATGAGGGTACGTTCAAATGCGCCGATAGCGTTGCCGATATTGGCGTATGTGAGCGGCTCTTTCTCGCCTGGAAATGCGGTTGCAAATTCCTTCACGGTAGCTGAATCGGCCTTGAGTCTATCGATAACCGCGGCTTCAGAATCCATCGCCATCTCAATCGGGTTGAGAATCGGGCCAAGAGCTTGTGCTTCTACTGTTGCTGCACGGCCATCCCAGAATTGAGCGATATGCAGAGCGGCGTTAAATGAGGTCGGAGAGTTTCTACCGCCGCGCTGTCCTTTGTCTCCGGGTGATGTTGGCTCATTGTCTACGCCGAACCCGTCTAGCTTGTGGCAGGAGTTGCACGAGATATCTTGATTCTTGGAGAGGCGTTTATCGAGATAAAGCTTCTTTCCCAGTGCTATTTTTTCAGGTGTTAAAGGATTGGTGGCGCTTGGTGCAGAGTCTGGAAGGGGGCTGAATAGCGCTTTCCAAGCATCGTTTTCAGCGGGAGCAGCTACAGCGGCTGCGGGTATGAGAAGGGCGCACATAGCTGCAACAAGATTTGATCTGTTCATCATTCGCTCTCTTTAGAAATATCTGTGGTTGTTTATTTGGTGTTGGCGCTCGCCAGCAAACCCTCAAGATAATACTACGAAATGGCGTATGAGGGAAATGATTATGATAGGTTGGCTAACCCCCGGTGTCGCCAGATGGTGGTCTTTATGCGGCATCCCCAGAGACTTGTTCGATAGTAGACCTCCAGCCCGTCGATGCGCATGCTTTTGATTCCATAGCGTCGACAAAGAGGTCCGTTGTTTGAAAGGAAACGGCGTCCGAGTTTGTGCAACCGGTCGAGTTTTTTCGCGTCGATAGCATCGACTGCACGGTGTGTGTCTTGTAGGGATCTGTGGCGAGTCTTGACCTCAACAACCACAAGCGTGCGGTGCTCCAGAGCGATTATGTCAGCCTCGAGGCGGGCGCTGCTCCAGTTGCGTTTAATGACGAGGAGCCCGTTTCGTTCAAGATAGGCCGAGGCGATCTTTTCGCCCCATGCACCGGTTGAGCCTTGTATGAGCTGCACTAGGGCGCTGGGGCGTATCCAGCTAAGGGGGTTCGCAGTTTTAGTCGAGAGGCGTGTTCGCATACACCAGCAAAAGTTAAACGGTGTATCCGTGAGGGGCCCAGCTCGGCAATCGCCTGCTTATGGCTCGGTGTTGGATACCCAGCGTGTTTTTCAAGCCCATATCCGGGATATCGTGCGCCGAGGGTGACCATTAAGCGATCTCGCCACACTTTGGCTAAGATCGAGGCGGCTGAGATCTCAACGTGTAGTCTATCACCGCCCACAACCGTCCGTTGTGGAAGGGTGATGTCGATAGGCTGATTTCCGTCGATTAGGACGATGTCTGCCTGGACCCGCTCAACAGCGAGCTTCATAGCAAGTCGCGTAGCTTGAAGGATGTTAAGTCTCTCAATCCGTCTTGGTCCAACAGCGATAATTGCCCAGCTGGTGGCCTGTGCTTTTATTATATCGAACAAGCCATCTCTTTGTTTCGCAGATAGTTTCTTGGAGTCTTTAATTCCGGGATGTTCAAAGCCCTCTGGGAATACGGCTGCAGCCGCCACTACCGGTCCGGCTAGGGGGCCTCTACCTGCTTCATCTACGCCACAAATTAGCATAGCTGGGACGTTACCAGGGGGTGAGCCTTTGGTGAAGGGGGAACCCCTTATTTCTCCGTTGCGAAGCTGGAAGAGCCGGGGTACCGTCGATATGATCTGTAAGAAAGAGGTCGATGTAAACTCGCAGAGCAGGTCTATTGAGCCTTAAAGAAGGCAACTCTGAGATGCCAATCATGTGCAACAGGAGTTCTTCTTCACTACGCTGGTAGAACTACGGGAGGACTATGGACATATATCGTTTTTTCCACCCCCACCACAATCCGCGGTTAGTTAACGTTGCTCTCAGATACACTGAGCTGAGTGAGCTGCTGCAAGCCGCAGCAGAGCTTAGAAAGGCGCTTGAGCGGGGACAGCAGCGCACAACCCGCAAGACTGCACCACCGATTTTGCCTGAGCATTTTGCGGATGTAATTAAAGCAGCACGGTTTATAGAAGCTTCTTTGCAGACCTTGTGTGAGGCGCATCCGGGCGATGATGAAGACGAGCTTCAGGGGCTTGCCGCAGAGCGTTCCTCGGCATCCGGTTGGGAAGCGTGGACCCGTAATGTGCAGTCGGCAGTGGGAGTAAAGTAAGTTTTAGTGTTCCGGGTGTCTTAGTTTAATTTCGCACCCTTCGCATAGTACATTCATTCTGAGGAAAGGCATCATCAAACGCTGGAGAGTATGGCAGGCAGTACCAAAAAGAAATCGAAGAAGTTAGTTCGTTCGGCTAAACCCTCTAAGAAGCGACGGGTCAGGACCCAAGAAGAGACTCCACGAGTGCCGGGCGCGCGACATGCAGCGCGTGGGAGCCGGTCAGAGTTGCGCAAACACTTAGACGAGCGGCTCAGGCTGCTTCATCAGCGGGCGATGGTAATTGAAGATGAGTTACGCAAGCTCGATGAAGGACGTTTTTATCGAGTGTGCATCTTCGGCAGTGCTCGAATTAAAGCAGAGACGAAGCAGTACAACGAAGTGTTCGAGTTGGCGCGCTACTTAGCCTGGGAAGGGATCGACGTGCTTACGGGTGGAGGTCCAGGTCTTATGGAAGCCGCCAATAAGGGAGCCAAGCTAGGCCGAGAAGAGAAGAAGAGTCAGAGCCTTTCCTATGGCCTCTCCATACAGCTTGAATTTGAACCAGAGCCTAATCGCCACCTCGACATCAAGCGCCATCACCACAAATTCTCGTCACGGCTCGATGATTTTATACGCCTCTCACACTCTGTCGTGTGTACCCCTGGTGGAATCGGCACGCTCCTTGAGTTCTTTTTCGTCTGGCAATTGATTCAGGTAAAACATGCAACTCCGCGTCCAATAGTTCTGCTAGAGCGGGCGTTCTGGGAGGGGGTGCTAAACTGGATGAAAGATGTTCCGCTCGGGCGGGGTCTCGTCGGGGAGAAAGATTTCGGAGTAATTCATATTGTCGACACACCCGAAGAGGTTTTTGAGATCATCTCGAAGCACCATCAAGATTATCGGTCGCGTGCCGCGAAGCCGGAGGAATCTGCGTAGCTCAAGCTGCTATTCTTGCATCTCATTTTCTCGGCGTTCAGCGGCGGCTCTTATAGCCTCCAGGAATTTCTCCCTTATAGCCTCACGTCTTGACTCAGCCTCTTCAGGATTCTCATAGGTTTGCTCCTCCGAAGACCACCCCGAGCTTGCTTGAGAGTCAGTTTGGTAGTCGTCTGAAGGCGCGGGCGCATCGCCAGCACCTTGAGTAGTTGAAGAGCCTGCTTGCTCTAGCAATTTAAAGAGATTTCCGTTTTTTTGACCTGCAGGTGCCGTAGTGACCTCTCCGTCTAGGGCTGTATCTGTAACGGCTACTTCCGAAGGTATCCCCCGAACGGTAGCCAGTAGTGCGTCTTTGACGGAAGGCGGATAGCTGTCCAATACGAACGCACCTGCGGGTTTAATTGGCGCTGCGTCAAGAGCTGGTGCTGGAGGAGCTTGTTGTGTAAGTGACGCAGGTTGGTAATTCGCTGCATCTTGGGGGTGTGGTAGCGACACAGGAGCTTCTTTTGCTTGGGGTATTGGAGGAGACGGCGGTAGCTCTGACGATGTCAAAGAGGGCGCAGTCTGCTGCGCGTCTTGCGATGGTGTTGTAAATAAGGACAGCGCAACTGTTAACGTAACGCACGTAGCTGCGAGGGCGCCGACCGAGAGCTTCGCTTTAGAAGAGAGCATCAAGGTGCTTAGAGTCTTCGCAATTGTTGATGGCTGAGGCGCGGTATCGAGGGACTGCGATGGCGGTGATGCAAGACACACTGCTGCCGCTGCCGCCGCGGGAGGAGTTTGCGTGTTTTCATTGTTGTAATCAGCGCGAACTTTACTCTTGAGTTCCTCCATGAAATCGTTCGCTGTCGAACCAGCAGCACCGAAACCGATAGTTTTTTGGAGCGTCTGACCAACCTGAATTCGAGCAATAGCTGGATTATCAATCCAGCCGTCGGGACGATAGGAGAGGCTTGGTATAACGATAAGTGCATTCTGAGATCGAGCGCATGAAGATAGTAAATCTGCAGCTCGTTCGCGCCACTGGGATGAGATTGGTTCAAATGGCTCGTTAACGACAATTGCTCTCTGAGGTTGAAGCGTTGCAGCCACGAGCCGTATTCTGCGCTCTTCGTCTGCTGGCAGGGATGAGCATGGAGTGTCCGAATATCGCTCAAGTCCAACGGATAGTAGCAGTGCGTCGACAGCTTCTTCAGAGGCGCCTACATCAAGGAGATGGTCACGAGTTGTCAGATCGCTTTTGATTGGCCCCTCGCCGAACCCGATCATGATAGCCTCTGAAGGAGCGAACTCACCTCCATCGAGTGCGATGACGAATCGCTCTTTTGTTGGAACGCCTGCTAAGGCTCGTTGGTAGGGGCGTAGGTCCGCGGCAGAGTGAGCACGAAAGACAGATATATTACCGGCACTGCAGGTGACTACATTTAGTAGCTCGCCTGCATCGGACAACATTTTTATCTGAAGTTTTTTTGGCACGATCCTTCCCTAACGTCTTAGCTCCCCTCACGTGACGAGTAAGGTATCGACATCTTTGCCGGTCACCATAATACATGGTGATAAAAAAGCGGCGAGCTGCCTTAAGCCCCAAGTATCGTTGTTGGTTTAGCTCGCGTTAAGGCGTTGAATTGACTTTAGAAAGCGCCTGTTCGGAGGCGCCACAAGCCTTTTTATTTTAGGGTCTTTAGAACGTCCTCGGTGATATCTTTCGATTGAGCGCTAAAGACAATCGGCCCACGAATTTTCTCGTTTTTATCCACGATCAGGTCGTACTTGTTTTCTTTGGCGTAGGTCTCAATTCGCGCATACACCTTACTTGTAAGCTCTTGGTTTATTTTAACGTATTTTTTTTCGAGGTCTGCTTTAGCATCAGCTCTCATACGGTCAAAGTCGCGTGCTTGGACGCGGAAGCTTTCCGCCTCTTTTGAGTCAGGGGATACCTTTGCTGCTTCAAGCTTCTCTTTCAGTGCTTGCAGCTTCTTGGCCTCCGCCTCTACCTTTTTCTTAAGCTCTTCTGAAGTTTTATCGAGGTCCTTCTTTTTGGACTCGGCTTCTGGCGACTCATTGACGAGGCGGGTCATATCAACCGTTGCAATTCGGGTCTCAGCGCTGGCGTGCGAAGAGAGTATGGTGCTTATGGTGAGGATCGCCGTGATAATAGATATTCGTTTCATGAAACCCCTTGGGTGTAGGTAAAGCCCCATCAGTTTAGTAGGGTTCATGGCTGAGGGCAATCGTAACGGCTCAGAGGTTCTCTTTTTTGGCTCATCGACGGAATTAGTGGGTAGTAGCGGGCATATCTACGGCATGACCCGCTGAGTTTCAGGCTAAAAACGAGGTTCTTACGTGCACCTGCTCGTGCGCGAGCAGGTGCACGTTCACGGCCCGATATCATCAAAAAGCACCCACTAAAAACGTCGA
>JBIIHY010000381.1:0-2998 GCA_044235305.1 Bdellovibrionota bacterium | reverse complement strand
AAATATATCCTTAAAACGCCCGTCGTACGCTTTGAGAATGGTATTTTTAGTTGAAAGATACGTAGGAAGTTTCTTTGATAAGCCGTAATTGAGACAGCTTCGAGCGAAGCTTTTTATCGATTCATCAAGATTGTACATACCCATAGCAATACCGCTGCTTGGGAAATCAAAGACTTCATACTCTGTCGGCACGCCACCATCTGCTGGCTGAAAGCGCATAGTGAGCTTACCCTTTCCAGGGACCTTAAAGTCCGTAGCACGATACTGGTCGCCGAAAGCGTGACGACCTACAACTATGGACTGAGTCCAACCAGGAACAAGGCGAGGGATATTTTTACAAATGATAGGCTCACGGAAGACCGTTCCGCCGATGATGTTTCTAATTGTGCCATTCGGCGACTTCCACATCTTCTTTAGGCTAAATTCTTTTACCCGCGCCTCATCGGGGGTGATGGTGGCGCACTTGATTCCAACGCCGTACGTCTTTATCGCTTCGGCAGAATCAATTGTTACTTGGTCATTCGTAGCGTCACGGTTTTGAATTGAAAGGTCGTAATACTTAAGGTCAACGTCGAGAAAGGGCAGAATGAGCTTTTCACGGATAATCTGCCAAATGATGCGGGTCATCTCGTCGCCATCTAACTCAACAACCGGATTTGCCACTTTAATTTTTGCTGCCATAATAAACCTCTAAAAAGTACCTCTATGAATAGCAAGGACGGGTGAAGGACAAAAGAGATAGTTCCTCCAAGTCACTATTTTACCCCTTCTCGGCCCGTGTTACCGTTCTCATATTATGGAAAAGATCTGTTGCATCGTACTAGCTGCTGGCATGGGGAAGAGATTGGGCGGGGAGGTGCCTAAGGCCCTTGCAAAAACGAGGGAACGCGCCCTTGTTGACCACGTGCTGGGAGCGTTAGAGCAACTCAACCCCGAGAAAACCATAGTAGTTACCGGCTACAAACGGGACCTTTTAGAATCCCATCTTTCTTCATCCCCGGAAGCCGCACGACACAAGATCGAGTTTGCCCTTCAATCAGAGCAGTTAGGAACTGGTCACGCCGTTCAGTGCGCCCTTCCCGCCCTAGCCGGTTTTACCGGCACGGTCATTATCACCTATGCTGACCAGCCACTATTCACTGCCGAGACCCTTCAGCACCTTGTTAGCTACCACACCTTCAAAAAAGCTACCCTTTCGATGATCACCTTCCACTGCCCAACTCGAAACAGCTACGGACGCATCGTTCGAGATAAAGCGTCAGGGGCTATTGTATGCATTCGCGAAGCCAAGGACTGCAATCCTGAGGAGCTCCTTATTCCAGAAGTAAACTCTGGAGTTTACGCAATCGACTCAAGCTTCCTTACACCTGCCGTCACAGGGCTTACCAACGACAACGCTCAAAAGGAGTTCTACCTGACAGATATCGTTGAGAAAGCTGCCAAAGAAGGTCAAACCGTAGCTGCATTTCCTATAGCAGATTCAAGCGAGGCCGCCGGTGTGAACAACGCGTCAGACCTCCATTTTGTAAACAAGATCCTAGCTGAGCGACAGATAAGCAGACTAACGGAGACAGGAGTGCTGTTCGATGATGCCGCGTCATCCTGTATTGACCCTACCGTTACTATCGCCCCAGGCGTTCGAATTGGTCCAAATGTGCAGCTGCTTGGCAACACCTCTATTGCGGCCGGAGCGAGGATAGAAGGAACATCGCTCATCAAGGACTCAACGATAGGAGAGCACGTTTCGATAAAACTTGGCTGTCGCATAGAAGGAGCAACTATCGGCGCTCAATCATCTGTTGGTCCATTCGCACACCTACGCCCCGGAACCTCGCTTGCAACAGAGGTAAAGATTGGAAACTTCGTTGAGACGAAAAATGCTGTTCTTGCCGATGGCGCTAAGGCTTCTCACCTCACCTACCTGGGTGACTGCACAGTTGGAAGGGGAACCAACATCGGTGCTGGCACTATAACGTGTAACTATGATGGTTATAAAAAATCGCGCACAACTATTGGAGAGGGTGTCTTTATCGGCAGCAACTCTGCCCTTGTTGCACCAGTGACTATCGGAGACAACGCACTCGTTGCAGCGGGTTCCGTTATAACCCGTGATGTCCAGCCAGAAGCCCTTGCGATGGGACGAGCGAAGCAGGAGAACAAAGAGGGCTGGGCTGGTCGGCGGAGGAAAGTCTTGGAGCAGCGATAGGGCTCCATCAAAAGACCGATACTCACAAGAGGCAGCTGATGCTGTTTATAGCAACATTTTGACCTTGGCAGCTCCGGCCCTCAAGAGGCTGCGGAGAGCCCTAAATACAGGCTCCCCGCAGCTTAAAGCAAGCTTCTATGCTGTACCTACTACTTGTTATATGGCGAGGCGAACACCTGCTAGGAGATCTACGTTTGCATCGTTATCGATCCCAGCCTCAGCTTTGAGGGCAACATTTGTGATGAACTTCCCTCATACGACTCGTTTGAGCCGACGCCTGATGACTTCTAAACTCCGCTTCCTCTGTGACGGAAAGGCGGGAGTACATGTCTTGCACCATTTTTGGCCACTTAGCTCACCCCTTCACGCTCCCTTTGGAGCCTTGAAACTCTGAAGGGGTGGGACAGGCCACTCATTTCTACCCTCGATTGATCCATCTCGGCGCAACAACTATCGGCACACTACTACAGTTCAGCTACTTACAAAAAAGCGATCGATCTTCTGCTATGAGACTTGTCAACGTTGCGACAAAAAAATCCCGTCCGATCCAAAGAATCGAAGTATTCACTAAAACCTTTGGCGTAGAGTTGCCTTTAAAAACCTGAAGGGACCTTTCGCGTAACAACCTGCTATTCGTGGTCACTGTCTACGCAGCGCTCACATGATGCTGTTTCGTAAAATACAAAAGGGGTGCGCCTCAAACTAGCCAATCGTGCATACTTTCGCAGACACAGGAAGATCACCGGGGACGTGCCGCAGCCGACCACAGGGAGGTGAGCGCGGCACGTAACA
>JBIIHY010000380.1:0-2999 GCA_044235305.1 Bdellovibrionota bacterium | reverse complement strand
TTACGGGATGAGCCAGTGCTAGATTGGTAGTGCTAAGAACCAGGTGTAGACAGAGGAGGCAGAGAAACCTTAACACCACATCACCGGAAAAAGTAAAACGCTAGCAAATGGACCATCGGGTCAATCACGTCCTTAGATTTATGGAAGCTTGATAACCCGTCTAGACCAAAAGTAATCAAAAAGGGGTGACCTTCTGAATTTTCCACGCATCCAGTGAATAGGATGCGCTTGGGATCCCATTCGGCGCGGAAATGCTTTTTGTTTCGCTCTGTTAAGCGCCAGGAAAGCAAGCGATTTGATTGACGAACTGCGTTTCGCTGGTTATCGTGCGCACCATGACTACGTCGTGGGCCTTCTCCCGCAAAATTGCTCTCCGTTATCTGTGGAGTCGCCGCTCCGAGGCCTTTATATCGATTATCACCCGCATGTCGGTTATCGGTGTAGCTATTGGTGTTATGGTGCTTAACATCGTTATGGCCGTCATGACTGGGTTTGAGCATGAGCTGCGGGAGAAGATCGTCGGAACTGATTCTCACATTGTTCTACGAAACGCTCTGGGTGGTGGAATTGGTGGCTGGCGGGAGCTTTCGCAGAAGGTAAAGGGGGTAGCGGGTGTAACCTCGGTGTCTCCCTTTACTAACAACCAAGCCCTTATCCGCTCAGAGAGCCGCGCTTCTGGCCTTTTGGTTCGCGGAGTAGAACGCGATACCGATTCTATGCAGCGGCTAGGTCAGTTCGTTAAGGATTCTGGCTCCCTGGATGCGCTCTTTAACCCGCCGCCGATTACCGTTTCGTTAGCTACGGGGGAGGAGAGCGAGGCAACGCTTCCTGGGATACTTGTTGGAAGGTCTCTTGCGTACTCGCATCAGCTTTTTAGTGGTAATCCGATCTCCCTACTTTCGCCTCAGGTGTCCTCGACTCCTTTTGGACTCGTTCCCAGCTTCCGGAGGTTCGTTGTGGTCGGTACCTACTCATCTGGGCTTAGCCAATATGAAAGTGGGGTAGCCTACGTGTCGCTTTCTGAAGCGCAGCGCTTCTTTGGAATGGGGGATACCGTCACAGGGCTTGAGGTGCGGGTGTCTGATATCGACGCTGCTCCTCAGGTTGCTCGGTCTATTATAGATACGCTCGGCTCAGGTGCGGGGATTGCAGCTGAGGATTGGACTGAGACCAATCGCAGCTTATGGAGCGCTATCCAACTTGAGAAGCGCGCGTACTTCGTTGTGCTGCTTCTGATTATCGTGATGGCTAGCTTCTCAATCGTTACCACCCTGATCATGACCGTCATGGAGAAGCGCAAAGATATTGCAATCATGAAGACTATGGGTGCGTCTACATCCTCTATCTCGCGCATATTTCGAATTCAAGGTGCTGTAATCGGTGGTATTGGAACGGTGCTCGGTCTTCTGCTCGGCTACCTTGGGTGCTTAGCGCTCAGACATTACGGATTCCCCCTCGATGAGCAGGTGTTTCAGATGTCTACCTTACCGGTGCACATTGAGTTGAATAACTTTATCGCTACCGGGGTGGCAGCCTTCTTAATCTGCTTCTTTGCCACGGTGTATCCGGCCCGGCGAGCGGCTCGTGTTGAGCCAAGTGAGGGGCTTCGCTATGACTAACGTCTCTAAGCGCATCGAGCTGCGTAACCTCTCAAAGCACTATCGCGACGCTGACCATTCCTTAGCGGTGCTCGATAACGTTTCTTTTGCCTTTCCAGAGCACGGGTCCGTGGCAATTATGGGGCGTTCCGGGATCGGTAAGTCAACGTTAATGCACCTTATCGGTGCCCTCGATACTCCAACTTCAGGCTCCGTATTTTACGGTGAGAAGGAAGTGAGCGCGCTCGACACGGATGCTCGTGCAGCGTTTCGCTCGTTACATGTGGGATTTATCTTTCAATTCCATCATCTCTTTTCGGAGTTTTCGGCGCTTGAAAATGTGGCGATGCCGCTCATCATGATGGGACAGCCAGAGGAGGGTGCTTTTACTGAATCAGCAGCGTTGCTTTCACGGATGGGCTTGAGCCAACGTGAGCGGCATCTCCCGTCGCAGCTCTCTGGTGGTGAGCAGCAGCGAGTTGCGATTGCGCGGGCCCTGGTTACGCGGCCGCAGGTGGTTCTGGCAGATGAGCCTACGGGTAACCTCGATTTTACTACCGGAGCACAGGTGCAGCAGTTACTTCTTGAGGTGGTTCGAGAGCAGCGCACCACCCTGATAGTTGTGACCCACAACCAAGAGTTAGCTTCCAGTATGGATATGACGGTTGAGATGCTTCCCGGCGGGAGTCTCGTGCCGCTGGCTCGTTGACGTAGGATGTGGGTGAAGTAGTACACGTAGAGAGGGATATTCGATGAGATCTTTTAGAGTGCGAGCGCTGGTGCGGGGGATCGTGGTTGTACTCTTCGCCCTCAGTGGTGCGACACCTCTTGCTGCTGAGCAGGGGGACACCTATTCAGTTGCAGGTCTGCTCGTTGAAGGTAATCGGCGCATCGATGTAAATGCTGTTAAGGCGCAGATAAAGGGTGCGAGTGGCACCGTTACCGCAGCTCAAGTCGCCGATGATATCCGTACACTGTACAACACTGGGTTCTTTGACCAAGTCGCAGTAAGTGCAGTGCGGGATGACGGTGGAAGCGTGCGTTTAAAATATGTCTTGACCGAAAAGCCCGTGGTACGAAAAGTGTTTATAAAGGGTAATAAGGAGGTCACAGAGTCTGACCTAGCTGATGTGTTAAAGCTCGACACGAAGCGCTTCGTAGATAAAGGGAAGATTCAAGCCCTGATGCGTAAGGGGGTCAGCTACTATCAGTCGCAGGGGTTTTATGATGCAGTTTTAGAGTACTCAACCGCTCCGGTTGGCGAAAATGAAGTCGATTTAACCTTCACCGTGACTGAGGGAGAACGGTATCGGGTACGAGCAATAGAATTGAAGGGAGTAAAAGACCTGGACGAAGGTGAGGCTCTCGATGCGCTGCAAACCAAGCGCTACAAGTGGTGGA
>JBIIHY010000379.1:0-3006 GCA_044235305.1 Bdellovibrionota bacterium | reverse complement strand
TACTAAAAGTGTCGCCAGAACAAGCAGAGATAGACGCGTGTAAGACAGAGCATCTTATAAGCGCTGAGACTGCCAAGAAACTTGAAGAGTTTATGATGGGGTTTGCCGATCAACCATCGCAGACTGCCTAATTTCATCGAACAGACAATCAGAGACCTTAGTTTCACAATCAACCAAACAATCAGAGACGCTATGAAGAAAAAACTTAAAGATGAGCTTAAAGTTGCAATGAAGGCCCAAGACAGATTGCGACTTGATACAATTCGCGCAGTACTCTCTGAGATACAGTACGAGGAGATGCAAAAAGGCGTAGACGAATTACCAGACGCTGAGTGTCTCACGGTAGCTCAACGTGAGGTTAAGAAACGAAACGAGGCGATACAATTCGCAGAGCAAGCTGGACGGGCAGAAGAGAAACAGAAGCTCCTTGCAGAGATCGCTATCCTTGAGTTTTTCCTTCCAAAGCAATTAAGCAGTGAAGATTTAGAGAAAATAGTAGTTGGACTTAAAGAATCCACCCCTGGCGCTTCCATGCCTATTGTCATGAAGCACCTTAAAGAGAACTACGCCGGACAGTACGACGGAAAGATCGCTAGCGAGATAGTAAAGCGCGTTCTCGGTTAACAAGTACGTGCCTCACACGTTTGAGCGTAGCTGCACGCTACCACACCCACGAAAAGTTGTTTTTGACTGGCACACTCGGCCAGGCGCCTTTGAACGGCTTAATCCCCCGTGGAGACCGGTCACGGTTATTTCATCCGATAATTCAATCAAAGATGGCGCGCGAGTAAAAATTAAACTTCCAATTATTGGCTCTATTGGGATTCAATGGCTGCTGGAACATTCAGGCTTTATTGACGAAGAACGCTTCTGCGATGAACAGGTCGCTGGGCCCTTTTCCGCATGGAAGCATGTGCACTCATTCTTCGCGTCGAGCGCTGAGGAGAGTGTTCTTACCGATACCATACACTACACACTCCCTCTCTTTGCCCGCCCCCTTGCGCCCCTCTTTACAAGAGAGCTTGAGAGACTATTTTTATTCCGCCACTCCGCACTTGCCTCTGACCTGCGTTTGCAATCACGATTTGGCGACAAACCCCGACTCTCGTTTCTTGTAACTGGTGCATCGGGGCTGATAGGGGAAGCTCTCTGTAGCTACCTTTCAACAGCAGGGCACAAGGTGATACGGCTTGTACGGCACACGCCTCGCAGTACAGACGAGCGCTTCTGGAATCCGGAATCAGGGGAGATATCACCTGATGCGTTTGACTCAATTGATGTAGTTGTTCACCTTGCGGGAGAAAACATCGCAGGACGCCGTTGGAGCAGCTCGTACAAAAACAAATTGCGCCATAGTCGCGTTCGCACATCGAAACTTCTAGCGTCAGCGATAGAAAATCTATCTCAAAAGCCAAAGGTATTCATCGCAGCGTCAGGAGTTGGAATATACGGCGACACAGGAGACTCATGCGCTAACGATGCAACGCCTGCAGGAGAAGGCTTCCTTGCTCAGCTTGCTTCTGAATGGGAAGGTTCATATGCGCATCTTTCACCAAACGTGCGCGTTGTTTCGCTTCGATTCGGCACGGTTCTAAGCCCACGCGGCGGCGCACTGCGCAAGATGCTTCCGGCGTTTCAGTTAGGTGTTGGCGGTCCGCTTGGGCGCGGCAACCAATGGATGAGTTGGATATCATTACAGGATGTTGTTGGCATCATAGAGCACGTCGCTTTTACTGAATCTCTTTCTGGAGGTATCAACGTTACGGCTCCAGAAAGTTGTACTAACCGTGAGTTTACAAAAACAGTAGGTCGAGTACTCCACAGGCCAACACTCCTACCAGCTCCTGCCACGGCCCTGCGACTCGCACTCGGTGAGATGGCACAGGCTCTCCTACTTGCTAACTGCCGAGTAGCTCCTCAGAAACTCATTGATAGTGGCTACGCCTTTGAATTGCCGACCCTGGAAGAAGCGCTGCGGTTTGAGTGTGGTATGGGGGTTGTAGAGAGGAGAGTTTAAACCAAGATACGTCCACGACGGTTTTCGCCGCGACCGCGGACTTTAGCCCGGCAGTGCAGCCCGCCCGTGCGGCAGTGCAGCCCACAACATAAAGCGGAGTTGAAGCTCCGCGGTCCCGGGGTGCACAGAATCTTTCAGCAGGAAGTCCCAAGGCATCTCTGTCCTTTTTCTCGACGACAGAACTTTTCTGAGATGCTATTTTTTGCTACTTGGCAGCTCATGGCCGCCGAAAGAGTACTCAACTAAAACTCTGCTTCCTCGGCGGCAGACGTCTTTTAATTGCCTCTTGCTGCTGCCGGTGCTGTTCTTTCTTTTCAGTCAGATTTTCAGCCAATCGCATACGAAGTCGCATGCTGCGTATGCCCTCCTTCTTAAAACGCTGAAAGACTGGGTCTGGAGTAGGCTGCAACATAAACATCTCTACTAGTGATTGCAGAAACGCTTCCTGTACCTCAGGCTCGAACGATTTTACTTTGTCACTCATACGCTGCACTCGTGCGCGTGCCTTTGTTACATCACACCCCATCATGGTGAGGCGTGAATAAACATCGATGAGCCGAACAAAATCCTTAACGATAAAATCCAGCGCAAGCATCTGTCTAGCTGCCGCTCGCTGAAGCTTAATTTTGGCGGCAAGCTGAGTAACTTCGACAAGCTGGTCGATCGAGAAAGGCTCAAAGAGAAACCCGTCGGTGCCTGCAAGGAGACCTTCTGCGATGCATTTGTTGCGGTCCTCATTGCTCGCAAACAACATGACGTAGGCAGCATCACTCCCGCCCTTTAGTTTCTTACCGTCATCTATGAGTTTGCTAAGCTGTTCACGCGGAAACTCATAGGATAAGAACACAACGTCAAAATTCGTGAATTCGGAATCAAGTCGATAGCGTGCATCTTCAAGGTTGTTGACCTGCACTGCTTCACCGAAAGCAGACACGGTAGACACGGCGTGCCGCAGTCTCATGCGTGAGTCAATGTCTTTATCGACAAGA